>CAYWSC010000095.1:0-3832 GCA_964460695.1 Hadarchaeota archaeon (SeqCode) | reverse complement strand
AACTCGACGGCTGGCTGAGTCGAACCGTCGTATCGGTGGCGGTTCCATGGGAGGATCCAATGGTCCTATACGCCCTAGAGGAGAACGGTGACGTATACAAGTCCGTGGATGGGGGGTCTACGTGGAGGTTCACCCCTGTGACACCTCCGAGCAGGGCGATAAGCCTCTCTTCCTCTAGGAGCATAAGGATCCTACTGGCGGCGTGTGAGAACGGTTTCTATGGGAGTACCACTGCCGGGTACAGATGGGAGAGGCTGAGAGTTCCTCTCTGCAGGGGTGAAAGCCCGGTATCGATTGTTAGCAGTCCTTCGAACCCGAACGTCCTGTACGCCGTCACTGATCGCGCCGCCTACCAGAGTATCGATGACGGCGAGAGATACCTGGGTCGCCGGTGGGTCTGCCTTACCGATGACCTTCCTCCCAGCGAGCACAAGATCTTCACAGTTGTACCGAAGGACCCGCCGATCGTATACGCGATGCTTGACAGTGTCGTGTATCGCAGGTGCGGAGACTCCGGCTGGAGAAAGGGCGGTTTCGCCGGCTTGCCGGAGTATGGGAAACAGCTGCCCTGGCTGATATCCTCGCTGTCGCGTCCCGACACACTGTACTCCGCTGTCAAGGTCGCCTATGAAGGACTATCCCTGAACCTGGTCTTCAGGAGCGATGACGGAGGGATGTCTTGGAACAACAAGCTTCCAAGGCTGTACCAAAGATATGTTGCCAGGTACGAGGCCGGAGAGGACTTGACGAAGGGAGAGCTAATCGGCGATCTACTCGGGCTGGCTCTGCACGAGCCTTCGGGCTGCCTAGTCGCCGCGACCAGCCAGGGGATGATGAGGAGCGAAGATGGAGGCGAAAGCTGGGTTCCAGCGGACGCGGGACTGTCCATTCCACGCCCCAAGAATGTCATCGGCGCGCGGAACGGCGAACTGTTCTGCGGAACGCCTGCGGGCCTCTACCGCAGCTACGATGCGGGAAAGACGTGGCAGAGCGCCCACCTAGTCCTGATATTCCGTAAGAATATTCCAAGAGAGGTGGGAAACGCGGACTTCCTTGATGCGTACTGGATGGGTAGGTACTACGACTTCATAACCGAGGAGCAGGCAACACAGGACCCCTCCCAATGGGACCTGGATGTTTAGGGAGAGGAAGCAGTGGGTGCGGCAGGCATCCTTTCCCTTTTTCCCAAGCGAGGCATGTGCACGTTCGAACGGGGAGGAGTCTGCCAGCACTAGATTTTAATTCGATCCCCAGGTTGTCGCTACCATGGACCTAGAGCTTTTTGGGACGCCCGTGGAGGATACCTATTGCGAGGCATTTTCTGGGCTGTTTTCTAGAATACTGGTTACCGCGAGGGACCGCAAGAGGCTTGAGAGGGCCGCCCTCTCTGCCGCAGCTCTTCCTTGCACAGTCTTTGGAGAGTCCGAAGCGGGGATTGAGAGGTGGCTCGAGCCCTCAGAGACGCCTGACGGCAGGATGGGTGCTGTCATCCAGATATGGATAGGAAGGCCGAAGACGTTGAGGTGCCCCAGCTGCGGCCACTCCTGGAATCCTTATGGAACCAGGTCAGGCACGCTGGAGTACGAGATGAGCAAGAGGATCAGACAGGGAATCCTGGTGGTTCCGACCACGAGGATCTTCAACTACATGGAGTCGGGGAAGAAGCTGGACATGATGGACAGGGTTGGTCACTGCGGCGACGGATACGAGTGGGTGGAGGAGAGGTTTGGCAGAGAGGTGATCAACATACCCCTCATGATGGGCGAGTTCCTCATCGAGAGGGAGATTGGCTACTCGAAGGGCGTTATGGGGGGCAACGTCTGGTTCATGTGCGACTCCGTCGACTCGGCCCTCGAAGCGGGGGATAGGGCTGTTGAGGCCCTCTCGAAGATGGAAGGCGTCATAACCTCCTTTGACATCTGCTCGGCAGGCTCCAAGGTGGAGACACGGTTCCCCGAGATAGGACCGACTACGAATCATCCCTACTGCCCGACCCTAAGGGGAAAGATCCCCGACTCGGTCGTCCCAGAGGGGGTGGAGAGTATACCGGAGATCGTGATAAACGGAATGACCCTTGGGCACGTCGAATCCGCCATGAGGGAGGCGATGAGAAGCGCGGCGGGGGTCGACGGCGTGGTCAGAATATCAGCCGGAAACTACGGCGGCAAGCTCGGCAGGTACAAGATCTTCCTCAGAGACCTGATCGGCGAGGGAGAGTAGCCTTGCCCGCCGTCAAGATCCTGGGCACGGGATCTGGGATCCCAACCCTGGATCACTGGCCTTCCTCTACGGCACTTACCATCGACGGCTTCACCTATCTGCTTGACGCAGGTGCACCGCTCGGCCCAATGATGCTTAGCGAAACCGTTGCGCGGTTCTACCATGTAAAGCGGACCGCGGCCCAGACGAGACGCGACAGAAAGTTCTACGTCGACATGTACTCGGTCTTAGCAATCTTCCTGTCCCACCTCCACGCAGACCACGTGTTTGGCCTTCCCTACCTCCTCCAGGCAGCGCATCTGTGGGAGAAGAGGGGAGATGAGTTCAGGTTTCCCGATGGAAACACCCTCCGAGTGTACATGCCGCGGATGGGGCTCCAAGTCTTCCGAGAGTTCCTCGAGATGATTGGTCTGGGCGAGCCAAGGTTCAACCTCCGAATGCTGCCGATACTCGAGGGGGAGTTCTACCGAGACGAGAGGGTCACGGTTGTGGCTGTTCCCAACACCCACAGGCTGGGAACCAGCTACTCGTTCTCGATCAGGGCCGGCAAGAAGTCCATAGTCTACACCGGAGATATCCGGCTTGATGACCTCTCACGGCCTGGGCTTCTCGAGGGGAGGGTCGACCTGCTCATAGTGGAATGCGCCCACTTTGAGCCGCTCGAGCTTTTCGAAGCTCTGAAAGGAGCGGACATCCATAGGGTGATCCTGACCCACCTGCATCCGTCGCTGTACGGCCGTCTTCGCGAGATCGAGAGACTCGGGCGCAAGTTGCTTGGGAAGAGACTCGTCGTTGCAACGGACGGACTCGAGGTAGAGATCTAGTACGGACGGTCAGCCCACGGGGAATACTAAATCCTGAAGGGGTTCTTCGCCGTCCCATGTCCTGAGGTCTGGGACGGTGTAGTACCTTCCGTTGTTAAGTATGGAACGCTCGGAGACAAGCCCTGGCAGCGTCATATCCATCGCCATGTAGACGTCGATGCTCGGGTTCCTGTCTTTGATCACAGAGTCGAGAAAATCTCTGAGCTCGAAGTAGTCGCCTCCGCCGTGGCCGGCCTTTCTTGCCTCCTCGGGCGGGTTCCTCCACTTGTCTGGCAGGTATTGCTCGAACTCCCTCAAGGGGCTCCACTCAACACGCTCCGAGACGTCTGAGACCCAGATCTTGTGGTCGTCGCCAAGCCCCCTAGGGGCCTCATATGCGCCCTTCGTGCCTTGGAGAGAGTAGTAGTCCATGTTGTGAGGCCTGTTCGACATCATGTCAAGCCTTATCTTGACGAGGCCTCCCTTGCTCATCTTGCAGAGCATGATGACCGTATCGTCCATAACGTGTCCCGGATCGGTGTGAACGCCTGTCCCGTGACACGAGACGGATTCGACCCTATCCTGGAACCAGAGGATCAGTGGGCCTAGGCTGTGGGTACAATAGGTGCATCCTCGCTTCCCAACCTGCCAGACGGCGCGCCATGTGGGCTGCCCGGTGGCACGGTGATGCATGGCTTTCACGTCATGGATGTACTCGCCTTCGCCAAAGTAGACCCTTCCAAAGAAGCCCCTCTCAACCAGGCTCTGAACAAGGACCACATTTGGTCTGTAGCAGTAGTTCTCGGCGA
>CAYWSC010000094.1:0-7344 GCA_964460695.1 Hadarchaeota archaeon (SeqCode) | reverse complement strand
GCTTCCTCCCTATGCTTCTGCACTCTGCTGTCGGAGATACCTGACAGCCTGGTCGCGAGGAAGTCGGGGAGGCAGGTGGCGGAAGAGGTGAGGAGGAGGGCTGAGAGAGCTATGCGGGAAGAAGCCTACTCACAGCGATGGCTGAGAGAGATGGATCTGCTGGATCGTTTCCTCAGGGAAAAGGACCTCAACCCCGGCGCACTTGCGGACATAACCGGGGCCGGGATACTGCTCTTCCTCCTCGGGGAGGCCCCTAGTTCCTAGCCCTCCGGACCTCTGAGCCGTGGAGCGTCCCCACCACAACTGCGTCTACCATATCGGAGAAGATGCCGCTGTCGACGACCCCTGTGATGAGTTTGAGTCTCCTCTCAACTTCCGGTGGATCATCTATTCCGGGAAACTTGCAGTCGATGATGTAGTTGCCGTTGTCCGTTACAAAGGGATTGTCGTTGGATCCACGCAGGGTAGATGACACACCCATAGACTCCACCTCTCTTGCCACAACCGGGACCGCCATCGGAACCACCTCTAGGGGGACTGGGCTCTTGCATCCGAGCTTCAGGGAGAGCTTCGTCTCGTCGACTATGATCACGAGGGATCTACTGGCCTTTGCGACGATCTTTTCGCGCACGTGTGCGCCCCCTCCCCCCTTTATGACGTTCAACTCCGGATCCACCTCGTCTGCGCCGTCTACGTCTAGGTCGATCTCCGGATAGTCCTGGAGCGTTCCTAGCGGTATTCCTAGCTCACGGGCCACCCTCTCCGTCTGTTTCGATGTTGGGATACCGGTCACGTCCAGCTCCTCCTCCCCTATCCTGGCGGACAAGAACTTGAGGAAGTGTAGAACGGTTGAACCCGATCCCAACCCTAGGATCATCCCGTCCTCTACCATCTCCACGGCTCGCAGGGCGGCGTTCTTCTTCATCTTCTCGGTTGGCTGATCCATGGACCCGTGTCTGAGCCGCCCGACAAATATATTTGGCGGTCAGAACTCAAAGAGGGAGAGAGCCTTGGAGAGCTGACGCAGGACCTGCTCGTTGGTGAGCCCGTCCGTCTTCTGAAGATATCTCCAAGTCACGGCGGCTGGAACTGTCACCCTGGCCAGGTTCCGAGATCCGCATCGAGGGCAACTCGTCCCCTTCTCGAAGACCGTCAAACAGTTCTGGCACTCCTGCTCGCCCGTTGCGACTTCTCCCTGTCTCTCAACTTCTTCGAATCCCCTAGAGGAGAGCAGGATGCACCGGTCTTCAAACTCCTCTAGCGATGGCTTGGATCCCGCTGGCCTGTCGTCACGTATCTTCACCTCAAGGCCCTGGCCCTCGCTTTCAAGGGTTATCTGTAATACCTGTGCCAGGGCCAGAGAGGATGCCAAGCTCCTAAGGAAGTCGACAAGCCTCTTCGGGTCGGCGGGAGAGACGAGGAACTCTTCAATGTCGTTAGAAAGACCAGATCCCAGCCAGCGTTCCTCAAAGTAGTCGACGAGATCGATCAGGTCTACTCTTCCTCCCGCAGTTTCTCCGAGAGGTCTATACGCCGTCCCTTGCGCACAAACGAGATGGTCGGTTCCAGACCACGGACCTTCCTCTCAATTGCCTTCACGATGATGCGGTCGATCTTCTGCAGGATCCTCCTCTGAACGACGAGCGCAACGATTATCCTCTCCATCTTCGAGGCGACTTCGGGGTCCGACTGCCTCATCGAGTTCAGGTAGGACAAGGCATCCGATTCGAGCACCCTGGAGAGGATCTGGTCGAGCTGTCTACGCTCCTGCGCCTGGCGTTCCTGCTCCTTTTTCTTCTCTTCGAGTTTTCTCTGAAGCTCTAGCAACTTCTTTCTTCTGATGAGCTCGATCTCGTCCATGGCGAATCGCCTAGAGAACCTTCCTGAGCTTCCAGAGCAGCCTCGGCGACGTGTGGCTCATGGCTCTGAGGATGCCGATGGTGTTGAATTCCACATCCCTCGCCTTCTGAAAGGCCTTCGCGATCTGGTCGAGCTCCTCGTCCTTAAGCGAGATGTATATGTCCTTCGCCTTGAGCAGCTTCCTGTGGTAGTCGCCGATCTCCCGGTTGAAGCGTTCGTCGTATATCTTGAGGGCCTCCCTGGAGAAGTCATCACCCTGCATAACCTCTCCCGCGACCTCTCCCGCGATCCTGCCGCAGGTTATGGACGAGCTTATGCCTCCTCCTGTTATCGGGTTCACCTGCCTTGCGGCATCTCCGACGAGCATGACGTTGTCCGCCACCGCAGATCGAAGCGGCCCTGACACAGCTACGCCGCCCGCCCGGATCTCCAGTATCTTTCCATCTTTGAAGCGGTGTTCCAGCTCAGGGCTGGTGAGGAAGCGTTCGAGGTATCGGATAGCTGGCATTTCGGCCATTCTCGGGACGACCGCGAGGCCGATGTTCGCTCTAGATTCTCCCTTGGGGAATATCCACACATATCCGCCGGGGGCGTACCTCCTGCCGAAGAACATCTCAATGTCATCCGTGATGTCAACCCCCACCATCTCGTACTCAATCCCGGACTCTATATCCCCCGGCTTAAGATGGGTGTCTATTCCTGCCCACCTGCCAACCTTTGACATTATTCCGTCGGCACCAATCACGATCTTCGATTCGATCTCCCTGTTCTCGCCGAACTCCTTGTACTCAACTATGGCGTGGCCGTCTCTCCTCTTCAGCCCAATTGCCTTGCAACAAGGCCTAATCTCCGCGCCGGAATCTGCTGCTATCTTCGCCAGCTGCTTGTCGAAGATCTTTCTTTCGAGCACATATCCGAAGTTGAAGCCCCGGACATTCTGACGCAGGTTCACGACTAGACCCGATGGCGAGATGAGCTTGACGTTCTCAATCCTCTTGGCGATCCAAGGGCCTTGGCCAAGTCCAACATCCTCGAGAACCTGGGAGGAGACGCCCTCCGCACACTGGACTGGCTCTCCAATCTCGGCTCTCTTCTCCAAAACGACGGTCTCGCATCCGGCTGCTGCCGCGAACCGGGCCGCCGTCGATCCAGCCGGACCGGCGCCGACAACAACGACGTCAGCTCGTTCCAACCTCCGCCTCCCTCCAGCGAGAAATCGCCTCAAGCGGGCAAGTCTTGACGCAGATAAAGCAATCGGTGCACCTTTCCCTGTTGTAGAGGACGTTAAACTCCGAGATGTCGATTGCATCCTCTGGGCAGACGGCTGCGCATGCCCCGCATCGCAGACACTTGTCGAGATCTATCCGAATCAAGCCCCTCCCTGCCTCTCACCGCGACCTTCGTCTATTAAATCCTTCTTGGGTCGAGGTCGGCGCCCCCGGTCGGCTGGGCGAGGGCACGTCTCTTCATCATCCGCCTATACTCTCCGAACTTGTCAGTCGGGGAGAACCTAGGTGGATGCGGACTGGATGTCGCTGCCCCACACCTCGGACAGGTCTTCTGCAAGGTGTAGAGGGAACAGGTGGGGCACTTCTTGAGTTTCTTCAAAGGACCTCCTCACTTGGTCCTTGAGAAGTCGAAAGAGTGCTCATATCCCTTCAGGAACTGACGTACAGCTTGGATTCTGCCCTCTAGCAGGCTTTCCGCAGTCTTGTAGTCCTCCGCCTCTACGGTGACTCTGTACTTGGGAGGGCCGACAACCTGAACGGCTATCCTTCCGTCGCCGTCGCCAGACGATTGGAGCTGGGAGAGCGCGTTCTTGATGACCTCAACCCCGTTGGGCTCGAAGCACTGGAGGGTAATGACTCCATGGATCTTGACGGTGGGGATCTCTATGTTGGCCATTATCAGGTCGTAGAGCGCGTCAGCCCAGCGCTTGGGTATCTTATGGCTGTCCAGAACCGCTCTTCCATTCACCACAACGTCCTCGAATGCCGAGTACAGATCGGGGTAGTCCTTGAGGAGTTTTTCCACCACCTGTGTTTCAGCCTCCTCCAGAGACTTTCCGACCTTCTTCGCGGCCATCTCCAGGAGCTTCTCGGCCTTCTGTCTCTGCTTCCACTGCTGGATCTTGTACTTCTTCTGTTGCTCAGTAACCCGCTTTAGGGAGAGGTCGATCTGTCCCCTTGACCTGTCAATCCTGACAACCTTGACTACGACCTTCCGCCCCTCTCTGAAGAAGTCGCGAATGTTCTTGACCCAGTTTGTCGATACCTCGGATATGTGGATGAAGCCCTCCTTGCCGCCATACTCGTCAAGACTAACGAAGGCCCCGAATCTCTCCACCTTCTGTACTGTGCACATGACGATTTCTCCCTCTTCCGGCCATTCCTCGTCTTGACGCGGCATAGATACAACCTCCTAGTCTAGAACCTCTATGATCGTGGTGGTAACCTTTCCCTTGCCGGATCTGGGAAGCGCAAGGGTGTTCTCACAGACGACACACTTGACCACCGTTGCAGGGGAGCCGAAGATGACCTGTTCGTTTCCGCAGCTTGAACATCTGACCTTGAGGAATCTTGAGCGCGATTCGCGTATGTATCTTCTCAGGCTCTCGTCCATCGGGCATCCCTCAGTCTGTAAGTTCCAAGGTCTTGGCTCTGAATCCCGGCTTTGTCTGAGACTTCTTGCACTTGCTGCACGTGAACCTCAGGTCGTGCCTCTTCGTAGGCTTCTCGCTTTTCTGAGAAGACTTCGGGAATCCCCTCGCACCTCTGGTCTTCCCCGTGCGCTTGACCTTGCGTCTGAACCTCCGCTGCCCCTGCGTCAGCTCGCCTCTCTTCCTCTTCCTTGCCCGGGATACCGTATGCTCGGTGTGGGTCTTGCAATTGGGGCAGTACATTGTGATCTTTCTAGGCATCTTCAACCTTGACCACTTCCTGGATCGATCAGCTTGGCAGCTTTCCTCTCTATCAGGATTCCCGAGACTTCCTCCGGCAGTACGACCACGTCTTCAGCACCGAAGGGGCCGTAGACCTTCAGATCCGTGCCCACGAACCTCGGAAAATCCCTGACTATTGCGAGGGCTTCCCGCTGCTGGACAGGCTTGCCAGCCGGCTGGAGTTGCTGCACTTCGGTGCGAGCCTCGCCGGGCGGGCCGCTGCTGACCTCTCCGGCACTCTCCTCTTTCCCGGACTCTTCCTCGAGAAACCTATAAAATCTTTCCATGTACGCCTTTACGGACCGAGAGACCTCTTCGAAGAGGTTGACGTCGGGGCCTTTTCCCTGCGGTGGTTCCGACGTGCTGCAGGCCTGCAGAACTATCTTCCTGCAGCGCGCCTGGATGAGGAGCTTGGCGAGGTCCAGCAGCCTCCGCCTCTCCTCCACGAGGAGACTCCGATGTGGTTGGCGTGAGCCGACTTCGCGGATCTTCCCGTCTATCTGCTCTATCGTTGAGCGGAGATCTTCAAAGAACTCTTTAGGGATCTCGAGGAGGCTATCGTTGGAAACCTCTCTCAGCAGGGTCTCCCTCAACTCCTCATAGGTTAGCAAGCGATCATGCGCCGACGCTTGGGCCTAAATATCTCTTCTGCACTCCGAGCTGCCGTGGACCCGCTAGTCCTCGACTCTCGGCGCTAGCAGGAATGAGATTCTGCCCCCCTCGAGGGGGACCGTGAGCTTGAGCGGCAGATCTTGGCCGAACTCGAATTCAACGATGTCGGTGGGCTCGGCTGCCCTCAGCATGTTCTGAATGTAGGAGATGATGTACATGGCCTTGCATTCCTCCTTGACCTCCATGTTGGCCATGCCCTCGCTCTCGCGGTTGAGCCTTACGTTGACACTCTCGACGTCGCTTTCTCCTTCAAGCCTCAGAAAGTCCGGCGTTGCCCTCAGGGTGACGTGATCCCCGACGATTCCAACGTCTTTGAGGGCCTCCGCGAACACACCGGCCTCCATCCTGATGCTGGCGGTGAAGGGGATCTGCGGGGTGGGAGTAGAGCTTTCCCCTAGGTCGAGCAGGGGTATGCTAAAGGTGGTGACGGATATGCCCTCCACCGTTATTACGAATCGATTGTTTTGCTCGTCAAGCGACAGGCGGAGACGGTCCCCTGGTCGGGCCCTACGTAGCATCTTGTTCATATCTTCCAGGTTGACCCCGATGGTCTTCTCAGAGTCGACCTCATAGCTCTCGAAGGCCTCCGCCTCCAGTTCGAAGTCCACCATAGAGATCCTAGCTGGGTCCATCGAGCTGAAGCGGATCTTACTAGGTGAGGCTGTGAACACCCCCTCCTCGATGAGGGTGGATATGGCATCGATGCACCTCTTCCATATTGCTGCCTGTGAAAACGTTGCTTCAAACATTGGGCATACACCTTTCCGACCCGGGTTCAGGCCAAGATTTCCCTGACCTTCCTGTAGAGTTCGAGGTCAAGCTTGTCCATATCTTGGACGATTTCCCCTTGCAGCACCGGCTCATCCTCCTTAAAAATCCTTCCGATCACCCTGACTCGCTGGCCGTCGCGTATCCTAGAAGCCTCCTCGGCCACCGTTATGACGTGAATCTGGCTCTCCCCATCATCTAGGGTGAAGTGGCCGTCGGACACGTCTATAGCCGTTCCCAACACGCGAACGAACGTGTCGGTCTCCTTGATCTCGGATATCTTCCTTTCGACAGAGTGGGGTCTCTTGGCCCTCTCCAATTCGGTAGGGCAACGTGAGAATTGCTTATATTTCTAACCCCCAGGGGCCCCAGGGGTTGACGCCGGGTGACCCGATTGCCTGTCCGCATCCGCAGGCGTGCCGCCCAGCAACACGGGCTATGAAAAAGAAAAATGAGGCGGCGTAACCGCCTCACAGCACGATCTTGCGGATCCCTAGGAGAGATGCCAGTATGGTCAGGGGCAGCAGCAGGCCCTCGGCCATCGGTATCACTGGGACGTTGCCAGCTGTCTTCAGCGGCCTTGGCCATATCATCTTCTCTGGATCATACGGACCGTCGGCGGTAAAGCAGTATACCTGATTGTCCGGGTCGCACTCGAAGGCGAACTCTGTCTTGCCGTCTCCGTCAAAGTCGCCCATGATCTGGCCGACATCTCCTGGTCCCCACAGGGGGACTCCGAAAGTCGGGTCAACTGGGATGTTCGGGTCTACCTCGGCCTGATCCCAGACCCAGTCCATCTCGCCGGTCGGGCCGTCTAGGACTATGAGCTGGGTGTATCCCCTAGGCCCAACGACCTCCATGGTTCCGTCTCCGTCGAAGTCTCCGATCATCGAGCTAGGCGTGTAGGCGGCAGCAGTCCACTTCAAGGTTCCGTCGAATGCTACGCAGTAGGTGTGGGGGCCCCCTGAGGCAGAGAAGTCCGACACGACGGTCTCTAGGTATCCGTCGCCATCCACGTCCCCGATGGTGAGGCTTTCCGGTACCAGCATCGCATCGGCTGCGAGGTCAAACCTCCACTTCTCTGTGCCGAAGAAAGTTCGACA
>CAYWSC010000093.1:4072-7355 GCA_964460695.1 Hadarchaeota archaeon (SeqCode) | reverse complement strand
GGAAGCTGCTCCAAGGTGCTGACCACCTCTGCCAGCTGCCTACATATGCCCAGGTTCTCTGCCTCCCTAGCCACCGATCGAAGTGGGTCGGCTACCATCTTCCCCATACGGGTCTTCCTTGCGTTCTCAAGGACGGTCTCGACGAATCTCTTCGCCCTCAAGGCCGAGTCACAAACGCCGTAGCCCTCGGCCAGGTTACATAGAAGCGAGGTGGAGTAGGAGCAGCCGGAGCCATGGACATTTGGAACCGCTACCCTCCGCCCCTCGATCACCGTCGACTTTCCAGAGTCGAAGACGACGTCGCTGAATGGAGAGTCGGCGAGGTGGCCCCCCTTGACAACCACCGACTCGGGTCCGAGGCTGGCTATGATCTCCGCCGCTGCCTTTGCGTCGTCGAGATTGTGTATGGACCTACCGGAGAGAGCCTCAGCCTCCGGCACGTTTGGAGTTACCACGGTGCAGAGCCTTAGAAGCGGGCGGAGGACCTTGAGGGGGTCTCCGTCGATCAGTCTATCACCGCTGCCGGCCCACACGACTGGGTCGAGGACGACCTTGTCTAGGGACAGCCGGCGCAGCTCTCGGGATATAGCAGAGGAGACGGACGCGCTGCCGACCAGGCCGATCTTGACAAACCTGATCGGGGCATCTGAAGATACAGCGCGTATCTGCCTGACAACCGCGTCGGGTTCCAGGACGAGGGGAGGATGGGTCTGCCCGCCCGAGTTTTGGAAGGTCAGCGTCGTCACAACGGATAGGCCGAAGAAACCGTGGGCACCAATCGTCCTAAGGTCGTTCTGCAGCCCCGCCCCTCCCGACGGGTCAAACCCCGCGATGGTCAGTATCGATCTTTCCATTCCAGGTCAACTCCTTGCACCTATCAGGCAGGTCTGGGTGGCGGCCCTGACCTCTACGAAAACGTCTTCTCCCATCATGCATCCATCCTCCAGTACGACCGGCTTGTAGTAGGGGTTCCTGGCGAGATACCCGCCCCTTGGAGCCTCTTCGGAGACTCTGCACGGACCTCTCCACCCGACCCAGCGCACATTAGCCTGCAGCATGGTCTCTGCGACAACCTTCGAGACAAGTCTGCTCCTCCTCTTCACAACGTGGCCGGGCAGCTGTGTCAGCCTAGATGCAGGGGTCCCGGGCCTGTGCTCGTACCTGGATACGTTTACGATGTCGCACTGGGACATCCGGATCAGATCGACGGTCTCGGCCAGATCCTCTTCCTCCTCGGTCGGGTACCCGACGATCACGTCCGTCGAGATGGCGAAATTCGGATCTCTCCGGCGGAAAGTGGACACGACTTCTAGCCACTCCTCGGCCGAGTATCCACGCCGCATATCCTCTAGCACCCGGTTCGACCCGGACTGAACAGGGATGTGGGCGAACCGGTACAGCCTTGGATCATCGAAGAGGGGCAGGATCTGGTCGAGGATCGGGGCTAGAGTCCTCGGATTCATCATGCCGAGGCGTATCTTCATCCTTCCCGCCACATCTAGGACTTGGGAGAGAAGCTGTGGAAGCAGGGGTCCGCCGTCGAGGCCATAGGAGGACAGGTCCTGGGCCGTCAGCCAGACCTCGTGGAAGCCCAGCCTTCTGGCTCTCTCCACCTCGTCGACGATTTTCTGAACCGGGTATGAACGCAGCCTCCCCTTTATCAGCCTGACAATGCAGTAGGAACATACGCCGTTGCAGCCGGTGGAAATTGGAATTATCCTGATTCCGGGCCTCCTGGGCCGGACGGGATGGAGCGGGGGCAGGCCGCGTCCTGTTTCTGGTCGATGGCCAGTTATCGCAGGGGGAATCTGGTCGTACTCGTAGGTCCCGAAGGTCAGTGCGTCTGGCGCGGCGGATCGGACGAGGTCTCCCTGCACCGTTGGCATACAGCCCGCGACTATCAGTCTCTTCTCCGGATACTCCTGGCTCAACTCCCTAATCCTGCGGAGCATCCTGCGCTCTGTCTGGGCCTTCACGGTGCACGTGTTGAGCACCAGCACGTCTGCATCCCGGGGATCCTCGACTAGTCGAAGGCCCGCCTCCTGTAGCCTGCCCTCTAGATATTCGCCCAGTGCCTGGTTGGTGGCGCATCCATGCGTCTCGACGAAGACCCTTGTCCGTGCCTCCGACATCGCTATGACTGCACAACCTTTTTCAACGGATCATAAATATGTGGCGAGCATGGAGGAGGAGGTCCAGAAGATCGAAAAGTACGTCCAGACTCCTCACGTCTACGGATTGGAGATCTCCTTCTACCGCTACGGCGTAAAGCTAGCCGATCCAAGCTTCGACATATTCGTCAGGGAGGAGGACGAGGGAGTCAGGAAGATGCTCGACCGCCGTGTGCTGAGAAGGGCGACGGTGACCGATGACGACAAGATCTTCGAGAACTCCAAGATTCTCAGAGTCGGGGAGACCGAGATCAGGGTGCTCAGCCTCAGCGATCTCCTCCTCATGATCCTCCGGGAGCCGCGTCCCCTGCCTGAGCTTGTATCCTGCATCCCCGTCTCACTTGCCCTGTTTCCAGACGAGGTGGATGTGGAATACGTCATTAGGACCTCTGGCGACCCGGCTCTGCTCCAGAAGCTCGGCCTCCTCTTCGATGTGGCCGACTATCTCAACCCGAGCAAGGCCGTGAAGAGGAAGCTCAGGGTTCTAAGGAGGTTCTATCCATTTGAAGCTGTGACCTGGATCTTGGGTCCACCTCCCGCAACCTCTCAGAGGGAGGGGGAGAAGGACTTCAGGAAGAGGAACAGGATAGTGACGCTTCAGAGCTTCTGGAAGGTCGAGCAGACGCCTCTGATGGAGGAGTTCGAGGCCGAGTTCCGGCTGTACGTGCCCCAGGAAAGCATGAAGTGGAGATACGAGCCGAGGATCACCAAGAAGTTCTCCGAGAGAGGCATAAGGGTGAGGCAGATGGCCCAGTCAGGCGGCCCAGCTACTCAAGAGTGAGAGCTACCTTTTCCTAACTGACTGCTCCGGAGACGACCTTGGGTCGTGGGCGTTGCCTTTTTCCCTCTCGAAGGCTTGTAGCAGATGGACAGGAGATAGAGAACAGATTTTCGCTAAAAGAAAAGCCGAGATCGGTCTTCCTCAAACGAGCGACTCGGGAGGAGCCGCCGGGGCAGGAATAAGACGCGTTTTCCTCTTCCTCGAAGGTCGGTTGGAACTCTTCCTTCTCGGATTACATCGCAAGCCAGCAGATGATTGGCCGGGCCTTACCGACAGAGCTGGGGAGGCTCAAGGCCGACACTTTGCCCAAGATGGGGACACCTCCTTCCTC
>CAYWSC010000093.1:1533-3972 GCA_964460695.1 Hadarchaeota archaeon (SeqCode) | reverse complement strand
TGATGCGTGGTCGATAATGCCACCTAATTTCGAGCTCGATGTCTCAGATTACGACAGGATTCTGAGAAAGGGGTTTACCAGCGAAGAGGTGGTCGCAGGACTAAAGGAGCTAGGATCGCTTCTCAGAGAGCCGGCCGAGGCCCTCGTCATCGGAGAGGCTCCCCTAGTATTGAGGGGATGGAAGAAGGTCTGCAACCAGATAGAGCTGGTGTTCACGGAGGACTCGGCCCTTGAGAGCTTCATAGACGCTTTGCAGCAGGCCGAGTACGAGGAGACGCTCTACATGAGGTACAAGAAGTACCTCACCTTCGACCTCTACCTCAAGTCCTTCTCAGAGTACATCGTAAGCCAGCAGATGCTTGACCGGGCCTTCCCCACCGAGCTGGGGAGGCTGAAGGCCGACATCGCGAGCCCCGAGGACATAATACTGCTCAACTCCTCCAGCCTGCGGGACAGCGACTACATGGACATAAGGCTTCTCCTCAACAAGATAAAGCCCGATTGGGACGTCATCGTCTCCGAGCTGGACAGACAGGTAAACCAGCTCGACGCCTGCGACTACTCGGCGATCATGCTTCTAGCAACCGTGAACGATCTGAGGCGTAGAAAATACAGGGTTCCGGACCACATCCCCGGCGAGATCGTTAGGACCATCCAGAGGATTCCGGAGAGCTTTGCCGAGGCCTAGAGGGCCGCGATCGCCTTTTTGACGGCAGCCGTGACGTGGTGCTGAACCCTTTTTTCGTCGGCGTCCATCCTGACGCAGAGCGAGACGAAGAGGTCGCCCTCCTTGACAAGAATTATCCTCCTGTCGGGGCATCGAAGCTCTCTGACCTCCAAGACCTTTCTATCCCGCAGCTGCTCCTCATTTATCAGCAGGCTCTGGCTCAGTGCCTCTGCCTCGGCCTCCGAGGGAAGCTGGGAGAAGAGGACTCTGTCCTTGTAGACCACGACAAGCCCCTCGACCCCGAGGGCGTCCAAGCCCTTCAAGAGTTCGACGAGCCACGCCGGGGAGAACTCCTTGCAGCAGCCGCCCGGGCTGGCTACTACCTCTATCTTGACCGGCGTGCTTAGGGCGCGCTGGAGAATGGCCGCCACGACCATGTCGGCCACGCATCCAAAGTAGGTCTTCCCCCTGCTGCGGACGTTGCAGTAGCCCAGCTTCGAGCAGCCGGTGACCTCCATCGAGATCTTCCTAGTCCCGACGGAAACACGGACATCCTTCGCCCCAGAGATCTCCCTGTGAACCTGGGCGAGGAACTCCCCGAGGGTCTCCAGATCCCCCGCCTCGACGATCTCCTGCAGCTGTGTCCTGTTCCTCCTCTCTATCTCGTCGGCTATGCGCCTGTTGGACTCGTAGACCTCGGCAAAAACCGATGGGTCGTTTCTCCCACTGATAGCTCTCTGAAGCTGAGACACCTCCTGCCTGATCCAGCTGCGAAGCTCTGGCCCTATCGTGATTCTAGTCAACGGCCTCCCTCAGGATCTCCGATGCGACCTTCCTGTTCACCACGTATCCAAGGTCGCGCTTCATTACGAGCCCCTCGTCTATGAGGAGGTTCAGCCTTGCCTTGACCTCTATTGCCCAGGCACCAGTCTCAGCGGAGAGCTGCCTTAGGGTCAGGGGGCCCGATGCCTCCAAGAGGGCCTGCACGATCTGCCTGGCGAGGGGATCCCCGGAGACAAGTTCCTTGACATGGTCCCGACCCGGAACGTCCGTCAGTCCTAGGTACACTTTCGGCTCCTCGAGCAGGGTGCCAACCCAGCTCACCTCCGGGGAGAGCCGGTAGACCCTGCGCCTGGAGACGGTCTTCGTCTCGAGAAAGCCGTTGTCGATGAAGTCCTTGATAACCCTGTAGATCGTTCTCTTTGACACCTTGCTCTTTCTCACAAGTTCAACGACAGATACCCAGGAGTCGAGTCTCTGAAGAGTTCTGAAGATGCTGAGGTGGTTTGGACTCGCGAATACCTGCGATATCGTCTTTATGCGTTGTTCGGGTTCCCCGGGGATAGCTATCTGCACTAAACCACCTCTCTCTAACAGCCTGGGCAAATGCAAACTCAGCAAAGCCGCGGACGCGACCGGGCGCTCCACTGTGATCCCCGAGACCGACATACAGCTCGAATCTAGGGCTCAGCGCACCTTAAAAAGGCCGCCCGCGCTCAACTCCTGCGACGTGGGCTGTCTTTGAAAAGTTTTACCTGCTCACATGGAAGGTCCGAGACAGTAGCCAAGGGCCAGCGTACAGCAAAAACAACGCAAGATTTTTTTAGATCCTTTGAGGCCGGATTTTCAATGAAAAGGTTCATTCTCGTGTACCTGGCCCTGATGCTCCTTTTTCCGATCTGCATGTCGGCAGCTCCTCCTAGGGTGGATCCCGAGACGCACGTGATCCGCCTCCTCCACATCGGCAAGGCGTGGTACCAGGCCTATGCCCC
>CAYWSC010000093.1:0-1433 GCA_964460695.1 Hadarchaeota archaeon (SeqCode) | reverse complement strand
TGGCCGAAGGAAGGGTCGATAGTCGTCACCAAGATGTCCGGCGAAAACCCAATCAACCGGAACAAGGTCCAGATGGTCTACTGGGACTATCCAAAGGGAGGCGGCAGATCGGTCGCGTGGATCCACAGGTGGTGCGGAGGAGGCGACTTCTGGAGGTGGAAGTACCACTTCGACGTCGTCGCCAACGTGATATACTACACTGCACGGGTTCCAATTCCTCAGGATCTCGCACTCATACACAGAATTAGGGAGATGCTCCAATCATTCTACTACAAGAAGGTATATGCCCTGTCGACCATGGAGTTCGCCGACAAGTTCGGGGCAAATCTCCGGCCGCTGGACGAGAAGCTGGCCTCTGTCGGAGAGGGAAAGGCAGAGGCGGACCGTCTCTACGTCGAGCAGCAGTACCAGGAGTGCTCCCAGAGCCTCCAGACGCTTATCGTCGAGCTGGAGGGGATAGTCCAGGAGGCCATAAGGGCCAAGGAGAAGGCCATGGTGTGGGTCTTCGTCATAGAGTGGCTGGCCGTCTCCGGGACTAGCATGCTCGCCGGCGGGCTGCTCTGGACGTTGATGGTGAGGAGGAGACTCTACAAAGAGGTGGGCGAGACCAAGCTGAGAATGGTGAGGTGATGAGATATGGATAGGACACTTGTCGGAATCCTGCTGATCTGCTTCATAGGCTCTTCGATTCCGGTCTTTCTCTTCCTGGGAGAGAGGGCGCCCACCCCGATAAGCGTTCTGAAGGTGGAGTACCCAACCATCTTCGGGCCGGAACAACCCCGCAGATTTGCCCTGAACATCCTTGCCAGAGAGGATATTGAGGATCTGACCGTTGAGTACGCATTCCTCTACAGGATAAACAAGGAGAGGCTCAAGGAGGAGCTTTTCACCACGGAGGGGTTCAACGAGTCTGTTCTCAACGACGAAGACCCCTACAAATTCCTCGAGGAGGCCGAGGGCCTGCTGATTCTCGCAAAAGACCCCGTAACCGTCGAGCCGTTCGAGACCCAGACCGGTGAGGTGCCTTTCAGCTACGAGCGAAACTTCGAGAGGATCAAGACATCCCTCAAGATCAGGTTCTACGACTTCCGCAAGATGCTGGAGTGGATCCCCGAGTCCGCCGTCCCAGAGGTCTTCGGCACCACGACCTGCTTCGCCTTCGTGAGGATTCCAGAGGGGAACATATCGGTCTTCAAGGGAGCCGGAGACTTCTATCTGAACAGGGAGGCCTCCCTCTCAGATCTGGAGTACGGCGTCGACCAACAGGCCAAATCCTATGTAAACCCGAAGATACGAGAGGTTCAAGGGGAGTATCTCCACGTCAACAAGGCCCCTGCGTTTGGGACCATAAGGTTCGGCAGCATCAAGAAGGGGCAGAGGGCATACCTCTCATTCACCACCAGGGACATCGCTCTTCCGGCCATCCAAGTCGT
>CAYWSC010000092.1:0-7379 GCA_964460695.1 Hadarchaeota archaeon (SeqCode) | reverse complement strand
CTGCGTCACGCACGTCTGCCAGAACGGTCTTGAAGAGTTCCCTCGTCCTAGCGAGGAAGAGTTCGGTGGGAAGAACGTCCGAGATGGCTCCGCACAGGTCCTCCAGATACAGGTCGCTGAGCACAAGGAAATTGGTTTCTACCTCATCTTCGGCCCCTATGCCGCCCCTCTGCTGCGCCTCTGTTGCCGCGTCGAGAAGCCGGTACAGGGCGTTGTTCGGGGGATCCATCGAGAGTGCGTCGCCCGCCATCGAGTCCAGTATGGATCGTGCAGCCCACGGAAGCCCGTTGGCTAGGTATGCGGCCGCCATCAGCAGGTTCTCCGTAACGTAGGCCCTGTAGGCCATGCCGTCGAGAGTCGCATTGGTAACGTTGCTTCCAAGCTGGGTGATGACATCGTATCCCCCGTACGACGGGCTGGCGAAGAAGGACGTTGCGTACAGGCCCTGAGAGGCGAGGTACTCCGAGACCCTTCTGGCGTCCCTCAGCCTTCGACCATATCCCAGGATCTCCAATAGCTCCATCTGCTGCCACGGATAGGCGGGGGAGTTTAGCGGGAAGGCCTTGAGGGCCTTGGCATAGGAGACCCCGGCCTCCCGGTACATCCCTGCCAGATCATACTCCCTGCCGGCCTTCAGCTGGAACAGGTCGGCGCTGTACCCCGCTCTCACCGCCAGCTCCTCTGCCGCCCTTGCAGCTTTGACGTGTATCCTCTTCGCCTCCTCGGCCATCCCCGCACGGCTGAACATGGCTGCGGCAGTGCTCAGATTGGCATGCGCCATGAAGAGATCTGAGTAGGTCCCCGTCTTCATCAGCTCTTGTGCGAGGAGATCGTAGAAAGTGCCTGCCTTCCTGTAGCAGCCTCGCGGATCAGTCTGATTCAGGTATCTTGCCACCGCGGCTCTGTGGTACAGGGAGGCGCGTTTGGAGAGGATCCTGGTTGTATTGCCCTCCTTTGACAGGGAGTCCGCCGCCTCTTCGAGGCTGTCAGCGGCCCTGCCGAATACAGTTCGATATTCCTCGTCGCCTAGCCCGTATAGAAGGATGCCAGCTTGGAATAGGGATAGGCCTGCCTCCTCCAACATTCCTCTAGAGCCGTTCTCTTCTGCACTGCGCAAAAGCCTTTGGATCTCCATAGAGGCGCGTGCCCTGTACATCTGCGAGACGTCCTTCGCCTGCTCGGTGAAGTTGTTGAACTGGTAGAGGTACGCCGCGGACAGAAGGCTTTCCGCAGCGTCACGGAAGCTCCTTTCCTCCGAGTCTTTCACGTACGAGACGGCCGAGAGATTGACCAGTTGGAGGAAGTCGTGTCTCAGACTGCTCTTCCGGAGCATCACCGCGGCGGTGGAGAATACCTTTGCGGACTCCCTGTAGAAGCCAAGGTCGAACGTCAGCATGCCGGCCCACCTCCCCTCTCTAGCCACCGACTGGAGCAGTCCCTGCGTGTTTCTGGCGTCTAGGAGCTTGACCGCCGCCACAGATATCATTGGGTCTGACCGGTTATACAGGTCTCGAATGGCCGAGACGTAGGTGGATGCGGCGAGGCCGTACGTGGCATTGGCCTCGGCTCCGAGGCCGGCTCCATCAGCCCTGTCAAGGTACCCAGCTGCCTCGTAGATCAGATTTGCCTTCGTCAACAGGTTCGACTTCTTCTCAGCTGCCTCCTCCAGGATGCTGGCTGCCAATTTCAGGTATTTTCGCTCAAGTTGCGGCCTACTCAGCCTTCCCTCGGCGTAGCAGTTCGCCAGACTGACGAAGATCCTCGCGGCACTCTGCAGCTGACCCGCCTCTAGGGCCATGTATCCTGACTGGTTGTATCTCTCGGCGGCGGTTCTGTAGTCTCCGCTTTGAAAGGCACGGTCAGCCTGCTCCTTGAGTTGCTGCCACGTAGCCGCCAGCCCGATCGAAGAGGCGACAAGTACGACTAGCAGGGCGGTGGTTCCGACACGAGGATCGCTGAACAGTCCCCTCATCTCTCGTTCCTTCCGTCTAGCGTCTAACTATTCTGGTCAGCCAGAAGTACACCTCTTCCCCGGTATCAAGCCGGATTGAGACCTTGAGTCTCTCGGCCCCGCTTATAATGGGTATCACCTCTTCCCTTGAGAGCGGAAATGACACCAAGCACTCCTTTGCCTCCCCCGATTCTACGTGGAGGGAGAGGCGTACCCTCTCAGTCCTCGTCGAGTTTCCCGTCGAGGTGAAGACCTTGACATCGTATTCATGATCGCTTCCTAGCCGATTCTCAAGCACGAAGCAGAACCGTACCAACTGCTCCCGGGGGGACATCTGCAAGGTCTTGGGGTACTCCCAGAACAGGACTTGGCGTCCCTCGACGTCAAGGGAATCAAGAAAGAGGGTGTTCTCTTCGAGGCGGATAGTGTCCCCCTCCGAATATGCGGCTTTTGCTCCGCGCTTCAGATCCGACTCGAAAACAAGCTGGTAGGACTTTCCATTCGGCTTCTTGAAGACGAAGAACCTGTGTCCTAGAACCGTTCCCGTGAGGTTGGCGCCTGGCAAGCCCGTCCAGCCGATTTGAGTGGCGTTTGAAAGGTTGACCCTCCACGACTTCAGCCAGAGCTGGGTGAAGGACGGGTTCTCTGTGTGCGTTGCAAGCATCAGCCCTACCAGCAGCGCTATGGCAAGGAGGCTGGCTACCACAACGGCTTTGGCATACCTGTACTCCTCGTCCTCTTCCACGTCTCGAAGGGCCAATTCGCAGGCAGGTTCCCGAGATCCATTTATATCTGTGTTTAGGTCTGCGTCCGACAAGAGAGTGGCATGAAGCGAACGGCCGCGGTCCCCGGAAGGGTCATCGTCCATGGCAGTGCAAGCGGGCCAATTCTCGCCTCTTCCCAGCCTATCTCCTTCCTAGGAGGGGTGGATCCGAAGACTGGCGTGATCACGCAGCGTGAAAGCCCCATTAGGGGCCGAGACATCACGGGGAAGATACTTGTCTTTCCCCACGGCAGGGGGTCGACTGTTGGCTCCTACGTACTCTACGCCCTGGCCGCCAACGGCCATGCCCCGGCCGGGATTGTGAACGAAAGGCCAGACCCAGTAGTCGTCGTTGGCGCGATCATAGCGGACGTACCGATGATGATCGTTGATGATGTTGGTTCGTTGGCGCATTTTCAAGCCGCGGAGATGGACTGCGATTCGGGCATGATATACCTCCGCTAGGGCTTCTCGCATACGGACAGAACAGCCTCGCTGGTCGATGCTAGGCGAACGCCGGTCGAGCAGAACGATGGTATGTAGGTCGCGGCCTTCGCCGAGTTCGTTATCACCATCTCCACCCCCATCTCGCGGAGCCATGCGACGACCACGCAGGTGTCGGCGAAGACGCGCCCACCCGCTGCTTCGATAGCCGAAACGTGCTTCGAAACCCTCGGGTCGGCAAGGACGCGTCTCGAGGTGCAAACCCACAGCCTCTTCCCCTTTGAGACCTTTCTTCCAGCGAGGAGCTTCGAGACCTCTTGGATCTCCTGCACCGAGCAGTGGGGACATCCAAAGAAAGCGAGGTCGGGTTCTCCAGCCGAGTCGAGTTCCTCCACCTGCTTGTCCAGATCTCTTTCGTCGATCTCTATGCGATCGGCCGGCTTCCCCTGCCTCCACTCTATCCCATTTCTGCACTCAGGAGTTATCTTGTCGACGTGGAACATAGTGACCATTCCTGAGGCAGCCATTCCAGCCCCCGCTGCCTTTAGGTCATCGGGATGCGGATGAGACAGGCCGGAGATCAGGGGAATGGCATCCGCAACAGATCTTCCAACCAGCAGCCCCAAGGCCCCGTACCGATGTCTCTCTAGGTGGGCGAGGTTCACCCTTACGTGAACCTCGGGGAGGCGGTTCTCGGGTAGGTGTAGGCCGTAGAGGGGCGTCTTGCCTATGAGGGCAGAGGCAAGGGAGCTGGGAGCCCCCTCCCTGTTTGTCCGGCATCCGAGAACCGAGTTCGAGTAGACTATGGCTGATGACTCTGCCCAGGCGAGATGCTCCCCCACCTTCCTACTCCTCAAGTAGTACGGGGTGCACGTGAGCACCGGATCTATCCCCATAGACTCGTACGCTCTGACTATCCTCAACTGGGGCTCGCGTACCGACATTGGGGTGCCCATCTCGTCTGGCCGGCTGAGGTCGAAGCCGCACGGGTTGAGCGTTGAGTCCACCTGGCTGCGTGCGCCGAGCCTTGAGAGGTCTTCTAGGAACCTTATCGGCTCGTCGCCAAGGGTCTTGTAGGACACTCCCGAGACGTGGGCGCTTCGTATAGGTATGAGGCGCTCGGCTCCGAACACATCGCCCAGCGCGACGAGGATCTGCATCGCCTTTCTTTTCCACTCGCCCATCTCGCCGTCCAGGATCTTCTCCTCTTCCCTGGAGAGGTACATCACCTGCCTCCTCTGCGCACTCGCCTAAATCTGTCCGGTATGCCGGCCGGGGCAGTCGCGTCTATTCCCAGCTTGGTCGTCTTGGAGTTGGGGCTACTAGGGTCTAGGCTGCTTCCCCGCTGATTGGGAAAGACGTACAGGTCCTTAGAGGCGTTGAAGCGGGTTGCCATAGCCCACTCCACGTCCCGCTCGTCGAAGATGTCTATGTCTTCGTCAACCACCACTACGTGCTTCATCGATGGATGCGCGTCCATAGCCGCCCTGATCGCTGCAGGTCCGTCCTGCTCCGATTTCTTGCGAATAGAGACAACGCCGTGGAGCCACGCGCACCCCCCGTCGGTAAGCCTGACAGCCTTCACATCGACACGCTGTCTGACTCTTTCGAAGATCGCCGCTTCCCGCGGCAGGCCCATGAGCAACCTGTGCTCCGGGCCGGATGGGAAGATGGTGTAGTAGACCGGCTGCTCGCAGGTCAACACCTCGTCTATCTCCAAAACCGGCTGCTTTCTGACGATATCCGCGGTCCCTGTTATGTCTACAAACGGCCCTTCGTCGGCCATCCTCCTAGTTATTCTCCCAAGCAGGACGATCTGGGCATCCGCGGGGAGGTGCAGGCCGTTTGACAGCTCCAAGAAGTGGAATCCGGGGCTGAGGGCCGCAGCTATCTCCAGCTCGTTCACCTCGTAGGGAACGTGGGTTGCCGCCGCGAGAAGAAAGGGGAGGCCGGCGCCTATGCAGACAGCAACGTCCAGGTCCTCCCCCCGAGAGGAGGACTCTCGGTAGATCTTGTACAGGTCCCTGGGAACCAGCCTCACTGCGAAGCTATTCTCGTCCAGGAGTAGAAGCCTGTGGAAGGAGGCATTGATCTTTCCCCTCCTGTCCCTCGCGATGATCACGGATGAGGTTACGTATCGGCCTGGGTCTTGTGGGAAGAATCTGAGAATGGGGAGGCTGCAAAGGTCCACCTTGTCCTCGGAGAGGGGAAGTTTGCCAGGAGCTGCCTCGTACCGAATGGGGCGCGCAATAGCCTCCGCAATCCTGCCCGGCAGCTCGGCCGGCGCGCAGCCCAGCTGTTTGGATACCTGCTCTCTTGAAGCGTAGAGGTTTGAAACCAGAGGCATCTTCGCCGGTCTTCCGTTGACAATTGGCCTGGAGAACATGACCGGATCGGAGGTCGCCGAGAGTACCTGCGATATCCGTTCCAGAGGCGTCTCCTCTTCAACCACCCTGATTCCCGAATCGCTGATCTTGTTCATACAATCACCCAGCTGTCGGCATGCGGATCTCCATCCACTCCACCCTTCCCTCCTGTATGACTCTCTTCAGCATCCTCTGGCGCGCCGACAGGCCGCTCTGAGCGGTCTTGACCTCGACGAAGACGACCCTCCTGAGACGGCTTCCTCTCTCCCTGTCCTCCGAGATCCCGTCGAATACCACGAAGTCGACGGGGCTTCCAAGCCACACGGCGTCATGCGGGTCGAAGGGAAAGTGCGATAGGAGAGGGGCAAACGTCTCTAGGACTCTTCCTGACAGCACCCTTCCGCTCCTAAGGGCGGCATCTCTGCGTAGAAGCTTGGTTTTCTCGCCGATCCTTGCGTCGACCTCTCTGTCGAGCCTCTCTGCCCAGTGTCGCTCCAGGTCGTCGATTCTACGCGCGGAGATTCTGGACGAAAGGACATACCCAATCGCGATGCCGATCACGAGGCATATAAGCAACAAAAGCGATGGAAGAGCTGGCAGAAGGGACATACCTATCCTTCCCCGGGCTTCTCTATCAGCTCCATCCCAGGCAGGTAGTCGCGAAGCACGTCCGGAATCACCACCTTTCCGTCCGCCGTCTGATAGTTCTCCATTATGGCTATCATGGTTCTGGTGCTGGCCAGAGCGGTGCTGTTGAGGGTGTGAACGAACTGTGTGGGTTTTCCAGGGGCCTCTCTATACCTTATCTTCAGCCTGCGTGCCTGATAATCCGTGCAGTTGCTGCACGAGACCGCCTCCCTGTACTTGTTCTGGCCGGGGAGCCATAGCTCTATGTCGAACTTCCTCGAGGCCACCCAGCCCAGCTCGCCTGTGCAAACGTCGACCACCCTGTACGGAATCTTCAGCTCCTGGTAGATCTCCTCGGCTATCGACACCATTCGCTGCTGCTCCTGCGCGGACTCCTCGGGCAGCGAGAAGACGAACATCTCCACCTTCTCAAATTGGTGGACGCGGAAAATCCCCTTGGTGTCCCGTCCGTGGCTCCCCGCCTCCGTTCTGAAGCAGGGGGAAACGCCGGCATACCTTCGAGGCAGATCCTCGGCTTGGAGTATCTCCCCCTCGTGTAATCCCGCAAGGGCCTGCTCCGATGTCCCGACCAGGTATAGATCCTCACCCTCAATCTTGTAGATGTCGTCTTTTCCCTCGGGCAGATAGCCCGCGCCCTGCATGATCTTTGCCCTGATCAGAGCCGGCGGGTACACAGGGGTGAATCCGTGGGAGACCAGCTTGTCCATGGCGAACCTGAGGAGGGCCATCTGGAGCAGGACAAGCTGGTTCTTCAAGTAGTACCACCTGGCGCCGGCAACGGATGCGGCCTTCTCCAGGTCGAAGAGACCCAGTTCGAGGCCTATCTCGATGTGGTCTCGAGGATCAAACGGAAACTTGGGGATTGCCCCCCACTCCTTGACGACGACGTTCTCCTCCTCAGTTCTTCCAACGGGTGCGGCCTCGTCTACGAGATTGGGCAGCCGGAGCATCCGCTCGTCCAATGCTTGCTTGGTGGAGGAGACCTCCCTCTCAAGCTGCTTTATCCTCGAGCTTAGCTCCTTGCTCCGTGCCATCTCGGCCCGAGCATCCTTCCCCGCCAGCTTCTTTCTCCTGATCTCCTGATCCAAGACGTTCTTTTCGTGTCTGAGTCTGTTCAACTCATCAAGATCGGTGCGCCACTTTCTATCGAGGGAGACGACTTCCTCGAGGAGCGGGATTTTCTCTTCTTGAAACCTTCTGCGAAGAT
>CAYWSC010000091.1:0-7387 GCA_964460695.1 Hadarchaeota archaeon (SeqCode) | reverse complement strand
TCGGTCAGGCATCAGATGGAAGCCATCTTGTCCACTCGTCGGTTACTCGGAACCGAAACCCAAATCAGCACACCACTAGGGTTGTATTCCCCGTGGAGGCTCGGTTCTACCTGCCGGAGGATGAGCTGTATACGATCTTCGACTCCATGGCGGATTCCGTCAGATTCGCGGTCGAACGGACGCTGACAACCCATAGGGGACACACCTGTTCCAAGTCGAGCTTTGTAGATGTCGAGGGAGATGTTGTTGACTGGCACGACTTTGGCAACTTGGAGGGCCCTGGCTGGGCGGCCAACGCGGTCGGCGGCGCCTACGAGCTGCTATCCTTTGGCCGCTTCACGGCGAACCGCCGCCTCGTCAACATAGCATTCTCGATTCTGGACCATGTCCTGGAGGACGGCTTTGTCGACGACGAGACCGGAATGATTATCGGCTACCGCGACACGAAGGAGAAAAGGCTGTGCCTAAACTTCAAACACAACGACGACTGGTTCTGCCCCGGCTCGATGGCCAGGATCGCGTACCAGATGCTTGTCTTGAGCGACCTCGACCCCGAGCCCGAGCGGGTGCAAAGGGCCCAAGAGATAGCTGTGCGGTGCGCCGAGTGGATCCGCAGCCACGTCAAGCCCTGCCCGAACGGCTGGTTTCCCCGCAGGGTCGCCCCCACCGGAGACCCCTATCCAGAAAAGCCCGAAGGCGGCCCCGACCCCATCTTCGAAAAGTCGGCTGACGGGCTTCTCATCCTACAGCTGATGACCGATTTGACGCAAAGGGGACTAGCCGACTACAGAAAGATCGTGGAGCAGAAGGCACGTCTCTTCACAACGCTGGGAGGGCTCTTCGGCTCCATTAACCACGACACGTACGATGAGCACGAGAACGTCTCATACGCCGTTGGCTTCCGCGTACTGAGGGCCGCTGCGGATCTCGTCGGCAGCACCCGCCTAAGGGCTTTCGCCTATGATGTCTGTCTCAAAGGCCTCGACCAGTTCAAGATGACGGACGATCGCCACGGGGTAAGAACAAGGGGCCTCCTCTTCATGGAGAAAAGTTGGGATACGGCATACCTATGGGAGAACGCGGAGGCGGCACTGGCCTACCTAGAGGCCTACGGAGAAACCCGAAGTCTTCAACATCTGAGCGACGCCCTGACCATCCTCCGGGCAGCGGCCAAGCACCACCACGGCCCCTATGGCTTTCTGACCGAGGGCGTGGACTGGAACAACCGCGTCGGGAGGCAGAATCACGTCGACGGCCAGGAGTTCGGTGACATACGCTACACCGAGCCCCTCCTCAACAACCTCCACATCACGGAGCCCACCCTCCTATACCTTGAAAGGCACGCGACCAGGATACACAAAGGAGACCGAGAAGACCGGCGGGTTGACTTCTACGACTTCGAGGGCAACCGCATATGCAGCCTCTCCAAGGCTAAGGCGACTTGACGCCAAGCAGCGCTACCCGAGCGCCCCCGGCATACTAGTCGTGCCGCTGGGCAGCAAGTTTGCCAACAGCGGGACAATGTCAAACAAGCTATCCCAAGGCGCATGTGGACGCAGGCCAAAAGAAATAATAGTTGGGGGAGACCTTTTCTGCATATGTCAGAAGAGGTTCTCAGGACTTACGCTTACCAGTACGGAACGGTTTTCAAGTATCTGAAGGACAACTCGGAGGACATCTTCACAACGCTCGACCTTCTCGAGGAGAAGCTGACCTCTCAGATTCCCCAGATAGAGGACGAGAAGACAAAGTCCCTCTTCACCAGAACCCTGGCCATCGTGAGAAACGCGAGGACGATTCTTAGGAACTTCGACATAGATCAGATCCTAGATATCCTTCCACAGGTCCAGGAGGACTATCCCGCCCTTTACGAGCGAAGGGAGGCCGAGCAGAGGAAGATAATCGAGGTCATGAAGAGGGTTCTATTCGGCCCGCCGTTGCCGAGAGGGAGGATCAAGTTCGACATCCCCAAGCTCTTCTAGCCTTCTTCTCCAGTTCCCTGTCTTGGAGCTGACGATGCCTCGGTTGTGGAGAGCAGCCTGTCGCATACCGACAGGCATCGCAGCAGGTCGTCGAGGACGGAGAGAAGCTTGGGAAGGCTGGTAGATTCGATCTCAGTCACCAGCGTTGCCCCCTTTCTGAAGGTCCTGACGGAGGTTCCCCCCTCATCCTTGTTGTCCGGCTGGAGGGACATTGCGATAGCGTCGGCAGCCTCCTCGGAGTATTCGCAGTCCACAACAGCCGTGACCTTACACATCGTCATCACCCGATAGCTGCAGACCGACCTCCTCGTCCAGGGCCTTGACAAGCTCTTCCACCGCCTCTCTAGGTATCCTTCCACCGGCCGCAACGTCGTGCCCCCCGCCACTCCCGCCAAGCCTGCCACAGACCTTCTCGAGAGCCCATCCTAGGTGCAGCCCCCTGGTTACCATTTGAGGATTCACCCTGGCCGAGATCTTGACCCAGCCGCCGTTCTGGGACAGCCCGAATACTGGCCTCCTATCCCCTGCGAAGCCAGCATTCGCATATATGCCGCATAGGGTTCCGGAAAGGTCGAGCAGCCCGTCCAGGAAGAGGAAGTCCGCGTTGACGCCGTGTCTGGCGGAGGAAAACCGGGAGGTCCCCTCGAATATCCTCTGCTTGTGCTCAAGTCTGGCCGCTTCCGCCTCGTCCAAAGCATCTTTCTTGCCCCAGAGAACGGAAACGGCAAGGGAGTACCTCTCCAGCGAGGCGCAACAGTCGATGTAGTCGACTAGGTCATCGAGCGTGGGCACTGGGAAGTCGACAAGCTCGAAGGTCTGCCCGTAGAGCTTGTCTATCTCGAAGGTGGACGCACCCTGGGCAACCATCCTCTGCCTCAGCTCGGAGAGCAGCATCTTGGCCTTGTCCGGCTCCAGGTCGGATATTCTCTGCTGAGGGTCGGTGACGCCGACGTGTTCGAGGAATGAGCGGGTAGAGAGGGGGTCACCGCTCAGCCCCTTGATAAACGGGTTGGTTGTGTACGTGATGGAGTACTCGGCTGGCCGGTCACGTCTGCCGATCAGCCTTATCTCGTCGACCTCTCTTACAAGCCCTCTAGACTCCGCCTCGGATGCTATTGCCTCATTGAACCCGACAACCCTCTGCATATCTCCGAAGGAGCCGCAGAGGGCAAGACGGGCCAGGTCCACGTTCCGGTGGCCCATGGCGCGAGCAATGAGGTAGGCGACTCCGGACCCGCTGATCTCCCTTGTCCCATCAACCCCGAAGGCGAAGGGATTGACAAGCCTCTCGTCCTGCCCGGCCTTTGCGACCGGAAAGGGGTGGTGGTCTGCAACAAGGTAGGGAATACCCGACTTTTCAAGCTGGGACACGTGGTTGCTCCCCATATCGCAGAGTACTAGGAACTCCGGCCGCTGTGACAGGAGATCGAGAAGCTCATCGGCGTACACATGCCCCTTGAAGCTCACATGGGCAGTACCGCCGAGCCTGCGGACCGCCGTAAGCATAATCGTGCCTGAAGAGACGCCGTCCACATCGTTGTGCGATATGATTCTGACGTGGGCACCCCGGGCGACGGCCCGCGCCAACTCCTCGGCACACGCCGCGGCCCTCTCCCGGAGGCCATCGGCACCCTTCATCCTATCCGACCAGCAGGGCCGCCCTCTCCGGCTCGTATCTCCATTCCCTTGGGATCTTGCCCGTCCTCCAGTAGTACTTCTGGAGCCGCCTGATCTTAGATTCTATCAGACTCAGGCCCCTTCGAGCGGACAAGTCGGCCCTATTCCGCGAGAGATGATCCCTAAGATTCACGGCTCTCCTCATTAGCTGGAGGAGATCCTCTGGGAACTCCTCCTTTATCCCCTTCTCCTCAAGGATCTTGGTCAACTTCTTCCCGGCGACCAGTCGGACGCCCGGCACCCCGTACTGATCCCTCAGAATCAGTCCTATCTCGCTCTTGCTCTTTCCCTCCTTGTGGAGGCGAAGGACTATCTCCTCCACCTCCTCGGGTGAGTAGGGAACCCAGTAGGGAGGCGATGCCCTCACAGGCGGCTTTGATCGTGACTTTCCCCTCTTTCTGGCATGAATTCTAGCCACTACAGCACCTTGCAGACCCCTCTGCCAGGGTTCTGAAAAATATTTCCGAGCTCCTAGCCCTGTGGGAGATGAGGTCCTTCTTTGGGCCCATCTCGGCGAATGTGCGCGTATGGCCCTCGGGTATGAAGATGGGATCGAACCCGAATCCCGCCTCTCCCCTCTTCTCCGTGGATATTTCGCCGGCGACCTCGCCCCTGAAGAGGTGATACTCGCCGTCAAAGTGGCATATCACCGAGACGAACCTGGCCCGCCTGTTCTGCTCCCCCTCGAGAAGCCTGAGAATGCCGTCGTTCCCAATAGTCGAGTAGACGTAGGACGAGAAAGGACCTGGAAAGCCCCCGAGGGAGTCTACGAAGAGTCCGGCGTCTTCGAGGAAGAATCCCTCGCCCAGAGATCCTGCCAGCTGCCTGCAGCTGTCAAGGGCGATCTCTTCAAGGTCGTCGCTCTGGATCTCGCGGTAGGACGCCTCCACCATCTCTATCTCGACTCCGAACCGACTCCCCATGCGTCTGAACTCCTCGTACTTGCCCCGGTTGGATGTCACGAACCTCAAGGTCTCTCCCATGCACAGGCCTCCTCATCGACGCTTATATCCCTTGCCCTGGGAGAAAGGAGCGACTTGCAGCCTCTGCCCCTGCCGAAAATATTTATCAGCCGCCCGGCGCAGCGCCTGTGATTCAAACTCAGCGCGGAATGGTGACTAGTTGCCGAAGAAGACGCGGGACACATGGCGAGACAAGAGATGGTACACGGTATATGCGCCGCCCCTCTTCGGGAACTCCGAGGTCGGGGAGACCCTGGCAAGCGACCCGGAGTTGTTGAAGGGGAGGAAGATAGAGACGACCCTGAGAGAGGTGACGGGTGACTTCACCCAGCAGCACGTCAAGCTGTACTTCCAGATCTACGACGTCAAGGGAGACAAGGCGTACACCAGGTTCACTGGGCACGACCTCACAAGGGACTACGTTAGGATGCACGTGAGGAGGGGGACGACCCGCGTCGACGCGATAGTGAACGTCACCACGGCCGACGGATATGTAATCCGGGTCCATGCCCTAGCCTTCACCATCCAGAGGGTGGCGACATCCCAGATCAAGGCCATCCGGAAGGCTATGACCAAGGTGATAACCGAGACTGCTAAGAGGAGCAACTTCTCGGGCTTCATCCACGAGACCATCCTCGGGAAGCTTTCAGCCGACATCCACAAGGAGGTCAAGCTGATCTACCCGATCAAGAAGATCGAGATCATGAAGACCAAGATACTGCACAGGCCTCCCGAGGAGGAAGAGGCGGCCACGGCGCCGCAAGAGGAGGTCGCCGAGGCTCCCGAAACCGCGGCAGCCGAGCAGCCGCCGGAGGTGGCGGGGGCACAGCCCGCTGCAGGACAGTAGTCACCGACTCATCCTAGTCAACGGCATGTAGAGATGCCTCCAGGCGACGGGAGGCGGCTCGTAGAAGCCCTGGTCGAGTTTCCTCCTAACCCTCCTCTTGACCTTCTGCAGACCGGCATCGGTGTATCTGCACTCCCTTCTCCTGCACCTGAAGCCCTTTCCCCTCCCCATCGACTCCATGGAGGAGCCGCAGACCGGGCAGGTCGGATTGACCTCCACGCTCTGAACAAGCGAAAGAACCCGGATCTTCTCCAAGTTGACTGTGAGCCTGCGGCCCGCCTCTCTGCGAACCGAGCCCCAGACGGTGACAAGGTCGCCTGGCATGAGCTGCCTGATCCACCTTCTGAAGCCCTTGGTCGGCTCGTAGGCGGCGCAGTCCACCTCGGATGTCTCGTCCCTCAGGCTGAAGATGACATGACCACCAGCCACGGTTCTCGGTTTGGAGGAGACCTTCCCGGTTACAACCACAGACGAGAACGGACGGATGGATGAGAGGGACGGGGCCGCCTCGATGTGGGCATCGGTATGCTGGTTCGTCTTGAAGATGACGGCCATCTTCGAGCCAGATGGGTCGAGGAATCGCAGCGCCTTCAGCACCGACTCGGGGCTCTCACCCCTGACCCCGAAGAAGACCGGGCACGGGGAGGCAGGGGTGATGCAGACCTTGTGGTTCTCGTAGTCGTAGTTGAAGAACGTCCCATCGATCTCCCTGTCCATCCTGACGACGGCCTCTTCGTCGATATTCCTCTTCCGACTCCTATCCGACGGATGCCTATACGAGATCACCTCGAAAGTCCTATCCTCCTCAAGGTCCGCTCCAAGCGCCGCTGTCGCCCCGATTATTCCAAGCCCCTTCTTCCAGCCATGGACCCACAGCCCACACGACGCGGCGACCTTGATCACCACATCTTTTGAGACGATCCTGTGGAGACATAGATTGTAGAGCAGCCTCAGCTTCTCCGAGGCAGCGGATCCCACCATGAGGGAGACGCCCGGATGGGTCATCTCGTCCCCAAGCACGGAGTATTTCGAGACCGTTCTGCAGACGAGGTCGAACACCTCCTCCTCTCTTCCCGGCCTGGCCCATGCATTGACCACCAGGGCGCCGTTTCCCCTCGTCTTGTTTGGCACAGTCGGGTTGAGCCTTGCCAGGTAGGGATAGTCGTAGAATCCCTCCACCAGCTTGGACGCCTGGAGCTCCTCGATGAGCCTAGATGCGAGGAATGTGGTGCACATGCCCATGGTCGCCGAGTCAGTATCATCCAGCCCTATGCGGAGAATCTGGCAGCCCAGCTCAGGCCTCTTCAAGGCTAGGGGCTCGCCTCTAGCGGGAAAATAGAATTCTCCGCCGGTATCTGGGCGGTTCAAGGCCTGTGAGGGCATATTTTGACTCATCGAGATCTGCAAAAATCCAGATTCCGAGAAAACTTTAAATATTTGCCAAACAACCCTGATCTGTGAGAAAGGAGGAGCTGGTCTGCGAGGTCGCCGAGACCCTGTGCGAAGCCGACTTCGAGGTTTCTAGGGTGATCCCCTATGGCTCATACTGCTTCGACATAGCCGCTAGAAGAGAGCTCCTTCTCCTCCTCAAGGTCCTCGTGAATGTCGACAGCATGGACCCCCAGCAGGCCGAGCAGCTGAAGAGGCTGAGCCATCTGATCTCGGCCTACCCCCTCCTGATAGGTGACAGGACAAGAACCGAGAAGATAGAAAACGACGTGGTCCACGAGAGGTACGACCTGCCAGCCATAAATCCGGAGACCCTCAGGATGCTTCTCGAAAACGCTGCCCTCCCCCTAGTCTTCAGCACCAAAGGTGGGTACTACGTCCAGATCGACGGGGAGATGCTGAGGCGGGAGAGGCAGAGGAGGGGACTGTCCCTCGGCCAGCTAGCCGAGATGGTGGGTGTAACCAGGGAG
>CAYWSC010000090.1:0-7410 GCA_964460695.1 Hadarchaeota archaeon (SeqCode) | reverse complement strand
ATCCGCCCCCCCTCAACCAACACCTTTGTAGCATCGTCAAGCTGGGAGGGGAGCACTGGGTCCCTGTCCACGCACAGGAAGAGGTCCCCCATGTCGACGTGGGCCTCCATCGCCATCCTATATATCGCCGGGTCTACAAGGTGGTCGCACATTGTGACGAGGAACCAGTCGTCCTCGACCAAGCTTCTCGCCGCGAGCAGCGACGCCCCGTTGCCCCTGAGGTAATCAGGACAAAGGCCGAAGGATACGCGGACTGGGTATCTGTCTTCGAGATCGGCCAGCAGCTCCCCTAGGAGATATGCCCTGTAGCCTACGACTACGTTGACCTCAGTTACCCCTGCCTCCATCAGCCTCTTGACGACGTGCTCTAACAGGGGTCTTCCATCCAGCTTGACCATAGGCTTGGGAAGGCCGCCGGAAAGGGACTTCAGGCGTGTCCCCTCACCGGCAGCGAGGATGACGCCTGACCTAATCATAGATACCACCAACGAATCCGCTCAAAATCCGAGGGCTCGGACCCAGGTTCGACTAGAGTATCGAGCGGCTGAACCGGGTCCTGCTACCCCTCCCCGGCTACCATTTGTCCATGACAAATAAAAAGATTGCTATCGCTGCTCTCATCGGGCCATTTCAGAACACTTCAAGGATGGCGGTTTGGATGGATGAGAGCGACGTGATCGACCGAGTCAGGGACCTAAAGATAGAGACCCCTTCGTGGGGATATGGCGACAGCGGCACCCGCTTCAAGACCTTTCCGTGGCCGGGTGCTGCCAGAGATGTGTGGGAGAAGATTGACGACGCGTCCGTCGTGAACAGGCTCACCGGCGCAGCCCCCAGCGTTGCCCTCCACATACCTTGGGACAAGGTCGACGACTACGCCGAGCTGAGGAGATACGCCCAAGACAGGGGGTTGAGGATAGGGGCGATCAATCCAAACCTCTTCCAGGAGGACTGCTACCGGCTTGGAAGCCTGTGCAACCCTGACCCAGCGGTCAGGGAGAAGGCAATCCAGCACGTCATCGACTGTATAGAGATCTGCAAGAAGACTGGGTCGAAGGTGCTCAGTCTGTGGCTTGCCGATGGGACGAACTACTTCGGGCAAGACTCCCTGATGCGGAGGAGAAGACTCCTCGAGGAGGGGCTTGAGAAGATCTATACCCACCTGCCCGGGGACGTCCGTCTACTCCTAGAGTACAAGTTCTACGAGCCAGCCTTCTACCACACCGACGTCCCCGACTGGGGGACCTCCTACATCCTCTGCCGAAAGCTAGGCTCAAAGGCCAAGGTCCTCGTCGACACCGGGCACCATGCCCTGGCGACAAACGTCGAGCAGATCGTCTCGACCCTTCTGCAGGAGGGGGCGCTTGGAGGCTTCCACTTCAACAGCCGTAACTACGGCGACGACGACCTCGTAGTCGGGACTGCAGATCCATTCCAGCTTTTCAGGATATTCTTCCAGATCACCGAGGCGGAGATGTCGGGGGACGCCATTGCCTCGAACTGCGCCAGGGAGATAGCCTACATGATAGATCAGAGCCACGTAATCGAGGACAAGATAGAGGCGATGATACTGTCCGTCGTCAACTGCCAGGAGGCCCTCGCGAAGGCTCTTATGGTGGATCGGGACGCCCTCGAACGATTTCAGAGAAAGGGAGACGTCCTCGGGGCCCACGAGGTCGTTCGAAAGGCATTCCTCACCGACGTAAGACCGATACTTGAGGACATGAGGGAGGAGGACGGGCTGCCCCTCGACCCGATCCAGGCCTACAGGGAGAGCGGATACGCCGACAGGATAGCCAAGGAGAGGGGCCGCTCCAAGTCACGGGGCTCCGGGTATCCGGAATAGCCTGTGGGGGGATCAGCAGAACCATGCGTGTCGGACTTCGGACCAGGAGTCAAGGAGCGATTCTCTTAGGCCTGACGCTCTGCCTCATGTCTTTGGTCGCGCAGCCCAACGCCTTTGGACGGGATCCTAGGAGGGACCCGGCGAGCGGGAGGATAAGGATCCTGTACTACGGGGACGCCTTCGCGCCAAGTCCCTACCCCACATTCGTCACCGACCCGCTGACATCGGTTGCCGCCCTGACTGGTATGTCTGGGACTCAAGAAGAGATCGACAAGAAGATGAGGATCTATATGCCACGTAGCTACAGCGACCTGTTGGCGAAGTACGACCTGATAATAATGAGCGACGCGGTGGTGAAGAATTTTCGCCCCTTCTACATCAAGTGGTTTAGAGACTCGGTGATAGATGCGGGCCTTGGCCTAATCATGATAGGTGGCTACGGAAGCTTTGGAGGAACCCCCTTCTTAGACTCCCCGTGGGGCGAGACCGTGCTTCAGGACGCCCTCCCAGTGATATGCATAACCAGGGGATGGGATATGGGGGACCAGTCGCCGTCGCAGGCCGGAAGGCTTGAGGTGGTGCAGCCGGACGATGAGCTTATGAGCTCTCTGCCCTTCCAATCCATCGGGCCCTTCGGCGTCTTCCATGGATGCAACCTCGTCAAGCCAAAAGAGGCGTCGAAGCTTCTCGCCAACTACAGGAAGTCCACCGGCAAGAGGTATCCCCTCTTTGTCTACCAGGAGATAGGCAGGGGCGCGTCCTTCGCCATGACCTCCGACTGGACGCCTTACGGGGGGATAGACTTCTTGAAGTGGCCTTACTACCCCGACTTCGCGCTGAACCTTGCCTCCTACGTGACGGGTAACAGGGTCCCCCAGGACGTCGAGCTCGCCCATAGAGCTAGAACCCTCATGAACGACTACAGGTCGCTGCTCGAGACCATGGAGAGCGTGATCGAGTTTGTCTCAAAGTTCGGGGCGAACCTCGCGCCGGCGGAGAAGATGCTTGCAGACATAGCTGATGAGGAGAAAGCGGGTAAGGCCGCCTATATGGAGGCAGACCTAGAGACGTCTGTCCAGCACCTCCAGAAGGCCCTCAACGATCTCGTCGCTGCCTCCGACCGCATCTGGAAGCTCAAGGACGAGGCCCTGTTCTGGGTCTACGTGACCGAGTGGCTGGTAGTGGCTTCGACAGGCATGATATGCGGAGTCGTGATCTGGACGGTCATGGTGAGGCGCCGCCTATACAGGGAGGCCCAGGTCACTAGGCTTCATAGAACCGAGGCATAGACTCCTCAAGGGCGCTGAAGCTTCCAAGCCGCGGCGATAAGGAGAATCCGCTAGATTTAAGAGGATTGAATGTTGTTCGCATCCGACATGCCTGGACCTGTGCCAACCACAACCGCCATAGTAATGATCTTCATAGGCCTGGGCCTAGCGTTCCTGGGCAGGAAGGTCATAAAGATCCTGGTCTTTCTCGGAGCCGGGATGGCTGGAGCCGGGTTGGCCCTGAAGCTCCTCGAGCCCCGGTTCGCCGAGCCGATACCGCTCATAGGAATGGTCGTCGCCTTCATCGTCATGGGTTTCATCGGGCTTGGATTGATGAAGTTCGCCTTTGCCCTGATGCTCGGCATAGTCGGATACCTCATCACCATATCCTACACTTCCGAGATGATCCTTGGGATCCTAGGAGGAGCCATCCTCTTCGTCGTCGGCTGGCTGCTTTTCAAGTACTACCTCTCGATCGCCACCGCGTTTGCAGGAGCCGCCATGGTGTTCTCATCTCTCGAGGTCCTAGGAGTATGGCGGACGGCATCGTTCCTTATAGCCATCGTCGTGGGCGTAGCAGGGGCGTACGTCCAGTTCAAACAGCTCCACTAGCTCGGCCCCCTCAACCTCCAGCGGCCCACACAACCCGAGGGGGAGAGGCACGTAGGGCCGACGGACAGCCCGAAAGGCCTGTCCCCATATACAGACCTTCTTCAGCCGGACTCGCCTCCGCCACTCTGCCAAGACACCCGAAGGGCTAGCCTGGGCCCCAGCCGCCACAGACCTGAACAGACACACGGCCGGCAAAAAGACTAAAGAGCTTCTCCTCGCGTGAGCCTCCATGAGGCCCGACGGCAGAGGAATCGTCAGGATCCAGCCCATATACCTCGGTCTTCATCACTACAGCGAGGTATATGGCAGCGTGTGTTCCGCCGATGTGAAGGGCACGCCCCCAATGCCCAAGGTGCCCCCTGAGAGACTACGAGAATCGGCCAGCCAGATGGTCTCCGAGTTCACCTCGGAAGTTGACCTTGACTTCGTCGAGGTCAAGGACCCCATCGTAGTCTCGCGTCACTCAGAGCTTAGAACCATAAAGAAGAGGATCGACCTAGACACGGATGCCATGCTCGTTAGAAGCCTTGGTGCAGTTCCCCTCGAGATGGAGACTCTCTCCAAACTCGGCCTCCCAGTTGCAAGGCCGCAGGAGTCTTTTCTCCGTGGGCTTAGAGCCAAGAAGTTCCTCTCGGAGAGCAAGTTCCTCTACATCGGCGAGATCCCGTCCTTCTCGGCTCCGAAGGGTCCCTACGACTTCCGGCTCATTCAGGACCGCCTAGGCACCCGCTTCAGACACATAGAGACCAATGAATTCTACAGGGTCTTCGACCGGATCGAGGACAGAGACGTCTCAGCAGAGCTGGATCGCTGGAGAAAGGACTTTGAGCGGGTCATAGAGCCCGACAGAGCTGAGCTGGAAAACGCTGCCAGAACGTACCTCGCATTGCGGAGGCTGTGTGAGAGGGAGGATGCAAACGGCGTCACCATCAACTGCGGCCGGTTCACCGAGGAGAGGCCGATAGTCCCATGCATGGCCTTCAACCGGCTCATAGACGAGGGTACTATGTGCGCGTGCGAGGGTGACATAACCGCCATGCTTTCCTCCCTCCTCCTCCACGCGGTCAGCGAGAGAGCCGTCACCATGGGGAACTTCCGCATTAGAGAAGAGCAGGGCGACGTCTTCATCGAACACGACCTCATGCCTCTCTCCCTAGCCTCCAGCAAGTACACGGTTCGAGACTACCACGGCAGGAAGTTCGGGGTGACTGCCTACGCAGAGATGGCACCAGGGACCCCCGTGACCCTTTTGAACATGGAGGAGTCGCTGTCCAGACTGTTCGTGGCTCAGGGGAAGGTCAAGGGTACTGAGGACGGAATCCACTGCAGGGAGATCGTCTACATCGAGCTCGAGGGCGACCTGGGAAGGATACGTGAATCCCTAGTCGGGTCACAACACATGTCCATGACCTCAGGCCACTGGATAGACGCCGTCCAGGATGCCGCAAAGCTGCTCGACATGGAGGTCAGGTCGATCTAGGAAAAGCCCGGAGGAGGAGATATGAGATTCAAACTTGGAATGGGCCAGATCCTTGTCGAGGGAGGAAGGCCCGACGCGAACCTGAAGAGGGCGGAGGATATGATTGGGAGAGCCGCCCGCTCTGGCTGCAGTATCGTTGTTCTGCCCGAATGCCTAGACCTCGGCTGGACGCATCCCAGCGCCCGAGAGCTCTCACAGCCCATACCGGGTCCGTACGCAACGATCCTATCCCGGGCGGCGAGGAAACATTCCATCTATGTGGTCGCCGGCCTCACCGAACGCGCCGGCGAGAGGATCTACAACTCGGCAATCCTCGTCGACCCGGAGGGAGAGATACAGCTGAAACACCGGAAGATAAACGTGCTGGGAATAGCCCAAGACCTCTACTCCATAGGCGACAGGCTACAGGTCGCTCACACGCCGCTTGGGACGATCGGAGTTACAATCTGCGCTGACAACTTCCCAGACTCTCTCGCCCTTGCCCACTCGCTCGCCAGGATGGGCTGCAACCTCCTCCTCTCGCCGTCTGCCTGGGCGGTGGACGCAGATCACGACAACGAGAAGCAGCCCTATGGAGCCACCTGGAAGAAGTCCTACTCTGCGCTCGGCCGTCTCTTCGAGATGACGACAGTTGGCGTCAGCTGCGTGGGGTGGATGACAGGCGGGCCCTGGAAGGGAAGGAAATGCATAGGATGCTCCCTTGCTGTGGGCCCGGGAGGAGAGGTCCTGGCCCAAGCTCCCTACGGGGTGGACGCCGAGGAACTCGTCGTCGTCGAAGTCGAGCCCAGGGGTCTGGAGGCGAAGGGAACCGAGATATCTAGGGCACTCTCCGATAGGGGCTACAGCGTGGAGGGCTTCCTCTCCGGCGACGGGTACTACCATACCAAGGGCTGAGCCCTCGGCGGGTCAGTACCTCAAGTCCAGCATGTCTCTGAGCCTGTCGACAGGCACTTGTGAAACGGGCACACCGTCAGATGAGGCCAGATAGGCGGCCCTCCCCGCCGCCTCGCCCATGGACATGCACGGAACCATGACCCTTATCGCGCTTAGAGCCATCCTGTCCGCCGACACACATCTCCCCGCCACGAGAAGGTTTTCTGGACCCCGAGATGGGACCATGACGCGGTAGGGTATCTTTATGAGTCCTCTGAACCCTGTGTCGATGACCACCCTGTCTGCATCCCTCCTGCTTGAGGCATGTAGGTCGAATCCGTAGGTGCAAAGCGCCACCGTGTCGGGGAAGTCCCTCTGAGCCCTACAGTCATCCTCGGTAAGGGTATACAGGCCCACGATCCTCCTACTCTCCCTCACGCCCATCTGGCAGGCCGTACGGGCTATGAAGGCAGAGGAACATCCCGGTACATGTGGCTTGATGACCTGGTTGAAGAGGAGGTGGATCCTCCGCCTCGCTTCTATCTCGGCCTCGGATAGATCCTTTGGGTCTAGAGGGTTCTTGTCCAAGACCTGTTGAACCCAGTTGAAGGTCACCTCCCCCGGCCTGTTCGCGAAGGTGACGAAGGGCATGAAGTTCTCCTCGTCGAGGAAGGTTGCCTCCTTGACCTCCCTGGGGATCTCTATCCCCCTGGACTTGACGAGGCGGGCCCAGCCGTCGGAGAGGGCGGATCTGAACTTGTCGACATCGACGTTGCCTAAGGTGAAGAGGAGGCTCATCCCCATGGTCTTTCCATCCTCCCTGCCAATCTTGAACGGAACTCCAGAGTACGCAGCTATGTCCGCATCCCCCGTGCAGTCGACAAACACCTTTCCCTGAACTCTCCTTGATCCTCCCTTGCAAAGAACCGACAATGAGCGTATCGAGCCTCCTTCAACCGAGGCCCCATGGACCACAGAGTGTAGCAGGAGATCGACACCCGACTCGAGGAGCATCTCCTGAAAGAGAAACTTCACTCCCTCCGGGTCGACCGGTAGCCAACCCTTCGCCGGGTCTCCTTCTGCGAAGCCGGACGACATCGCCTTTGAGGCGAACTCCCCTGCTATACCGAAGATGCGTTGCCTTGACCCATCGCCGTACTTGAGAAAGGGAAGGCCGGTCGATGCCATGCCACCTAGATACCCATACCTCTCTATCAGGAGCACCTTGGCGCCTCCTCGCGCCGCAGCAAGCGCGGAGGAGAATCCCGCCGGGCCGCCGCCTGCAACGACGACGTCATAGACCTTGCCGAAGATGTCCATGCACCCGCCTT
>CAYWSC010000089.1:0-7427 GCA_964460695.1 Hadarchaeota archaeon (SeqCode) | reverse complement strand
CATCCCGATTCGGTTCGTGCGGCCAAGACTCAGCCCCACCTCTCCCAACCCTGCCCTCGACCGGGACAACGTCGGGGCAGGTGCCAACGTCCCCGTGGAAACTCATGCCGAGGACTCTCACCTCTCTGTCGTTGCCGTGGCCGACGGATACGCAGGATGTCTTCAAGGCGGCTAGGGGGCTGTCGCGGTTCGGAGATGGAACTCAACGTCCTCCGGATCGACTTGATGCGTCACCTTAATATTCCTAGCGATCTGGGCAGATGAAAATGAGCGGACACCGGCCGTTCGGCAGGCAAGGAGGCCCCTGGCTCGCTCCAGCCCTGCTTATGGCCCTAGGACTGATAGTTGCCCTCCAGCCACTCATCCTACATGGGCAGCCTCGAAGCTCGGAGGCATGGATCCACCTGCGCAATCTAGAGGAGATCCCCAATGCCGTGGCTGCGTTGAACTACCCCCGGATGCTCAGGCTGTTTCACTACCGGCAGCACTACACGAAGTACCCCTTGTTCTACGCGGCTGCCAAGGCGGCCGGTGTCCATTCGCCACTCCGAGCAGCGGCGTTCGCTGCCGCGGTATTCTCCGTGCTTCCGCTTCTAGCCTATCTTCTTGCATCGAGGATCCTTGGACGTACGGCCTCCTTCATAGCCGGACTGGTCGTCGCCGTCTCTCCATCCTTCGTCTACACCATGAACTTCTTCTCGGGGGGAGAACCGCTAGCCGTCGCAGCGATGTTGCTAGGGCTGTACCTCTACGAGGGAAGGAGACCTCTCTGTGGCCTCGCATTCTTCATTCCAGCGGTGCTTCTCCATCCCCTCACCTCCCTCTTCCTCTGGGTGTTCCTCATGGTACACACGCTCCTCTCCAAGTCCTCTGAGAGGTCCGCGGAGAGGGTTCTATGCGCCCTCGTGTTCTCCGCAGCCTTTATCTGCTGGGTCTTCACCCAGATCTATCTCGGCCTGCCCCTGGGCTATATGATGAGTGGGGGAGCGGAGGGGGCTACTATTGTTGCGCTGGCCATACTGATCACTGCTGGCACATTCCTGGCTTGGAGGGCAAGAAGCAGGTGGGGACGCCTCGAGCATGCCATGCTTCTAGCTGGCGGGGCTGTCTCTGAGCACCTGGCCCAAATAGTCGTGGCGGCGGGGATCGGCTTCCTCGCCCTGTTCGTTTCGATGGGCGTGCCTGGCTCCGAGCAGAGGGTGCAGCCCGGCATGCTCCTGTTCTATCTCCCGCTGCTGGCCGCGATTTTTTCCGCTGGGCTGCGGAGGGATTCCTTGGACAGGATGACCACGTCCCTTGTGCTCGCCGTCCTGGCCTTGGGTGTGGCCGGTACCCTTCTCTTTCCCCACGGCATTCCCGTCTACAGGCTCGCCCCGTATGGGACCATTGCCCTCGCCCTCCTCATAGCCCCGGTCCTCCAAGATCGTAGAACCCTTGCTTTCGCCGCCGCGGTGACGGCCGGGCTGGCCGCGACTGCCTACCCACCTGGAGCATTCTACTTCGGGTTCGAAGAGCAGTACTATCCCGCCGACTACCATGCTGCAGAGAAGGCCGTCAATACGGCCGGTTCAGGCCGGATCATCACCGATACCAGGATGGAGAACGTCTTGAGGTTTCTAGGTGCCCCGGGCCTCGTAGTTCCTACGAATTCAACGCTCAACGCGTTGCCGGGGGACCACTTGCTCATAACCCGGCAGATGGAGGAGTACGGCTTCTACCCTCCGGGGGCCCAGTGGTACAGGGTGCCCTTCCACGTTGACCTCTCCGAGATCCAAAGCAAATCCGACCAAACATATTCGAACGGTGCTGTAAAGCTCCTCCTGTTTCTAGACGAGGCTGAGCCGGATTGATCGTGAAACTTGTATTTCATTGTCTCAGCCTGACCGTGATCGGCCTGTACCTGGTCATATTCTACCTGTCCTGGTCGGAGAAGAGAATCCAGAAGGCGACCCGGATCCCGGGAAAAGCCAGCTCTGGCATGGTGAGGGTGGTGGTGCCGACCTACAACGAAGCCGACAACATCGGAAGGTGCCTCGACTCAATCCTATCTATGAGGGCGACCACCCCCTTTGACGTCACCGTTGTGGATGACAACTCTCCCGATGGGACGGCCGAGGTAGTCTCCCGATACGACGCTGTCAACCTGATTCGAAGGGAGGCCCGGTCGTCCAAGGCAGACGCGTTGAACTTCTCCGTCGAGACTCTCGAAGGAGAAATCTTCGCAGTGACCGATGCAGACTGCGTCGTGAGCCAGTCGTGGCTAGACGGGCTTGTCGAGGCGCTTCAGAACGAACGTGTCGGTGTGGCGACCGGCCCAGTGCTCGTCCGCAACCGAGGACAGTCGCTGCTTACGAGGTTCCAGGCATGTGAACTCGCGTTTCTCTGCTACCAGCTCCTCAGACCGGTCAAGAGGGTAGGAATGCTATACTCCATCAACGGGAATAACTTTGCCTTCAGGCGGGGGTGCTGGCTCGATGCTGGAAGGTTCGATCCAACGAAGCTAACCGAGGACACCGACTTCGCCATAAGAGTGAGAAACAAGGGGTACGAGATAGCTGTTGCCGATGCCAACGTCTTCACAACAGTTCCCAGCTCCATTCGAAGCCTTCTCCGGCAGCGGAGGAGGTGGTACATCGGCTGGTACCAGGACCTCTCCAGTCCCGGTCTGTTGGCGGGAGCACTGTTCATACTGTTCTTCTACTACGCCTCCATCTTCTTCTTGGCGGCGGCATCTCTTCTCTCGGTAGCCTATCTGTGCATATACTACGCCGAGCTGTTGGCGACGTGCCGCATGGCATACCGAGAGACCAGGCTCCTAGACCCGGTCCTATTCATACTGCTCTCGCCGGTGATAACCACCCTCACGCTCTTGGCGGCCCTTCCCAGCGTCATAAGGGGTGGATCCGAGATTTCCTTCGAAAAACACTGGTGAAGACATCCACGCTCGGCCGCGCAGCGTCTTCGGAGCACCTAACGCAGAGTTGCAAGAAAAAGTTTTATCTGGTTTCTCGGGATTGGTACAGGGGAAGCCTGAGCAGAACCCTCCGTCCCCTCAAGGCGCGGTCCTCCTTTAAGGGCAGCCCGACTTTCATCCCGAGAGACGGGATTGGGCGGGCAGAGCAGGATCTCCCTAGGTGAGAACATGGTGCAGGTCGAATACGTCAAGATTCCTATGAACAGGATTGGGGTCCTGATCGGGAAGGGCGGCGCCTTCAAGAAGTACCTCGAGGAAGCGACTGGAACGAGGATAGAGCTGGATAGCAAGACTGGAGAGGTTACGATAACCAAGACGGAGGAGGGTGGAGACCCCCTAGCGTGTTGGATTGCCAGGGACGTGGTGAAGGCCATAGGGCGTGGCTTCTCGCCTGAGAAGGCATCCCGCCTCCTAGAGGAGGGTCAGGTCCTGAGGATCGTAGACCTCCAGGAACATCTGGGCAAGTCTGAGAAGGCTCTCCACCGTCAGAGGTCGAGGCTGATAGGGAGAGGCGGACGGACCAGGGAGATAATAGAGAGCACGACGAGGACGAACGTCTCGATCATGGGGAAGACCGTCTCGATCATTGGTGGCGATGAGGAGGTTGCGGTTGCCCAGGAGGCCGTGGAGATGCTCCTGAGGGGTGTGCCCCACAGCGTGGTGTATCGCTTCCTCGAGAGGAAGAGAAGGGAGCTCAAGAAGAGGGAAGTTGAGATCTGGAAAGAGGCAAGCATGGGATGATGATCTTTGGCGACGGCGGAAGTAGACAAAGGTAACGATGTGGCTGCGCCGCACACTGTTGCGGAGGAGATCTTCAAGGACTTCAAGTCTTTGAGCCTCTCGGAGTTCTTCCGGAAGAATCCGGCCATGCTCGGCCTAACCGGCAAGATGAAGTCCCTATCCATGATGGTGCACGAGGGCGTGACGAACTCTCTGGATGCGGCCGAAGAGGCAGGTGTCCTTCCAGAGATCTACGTCCACCTAGAGAAGATGGATGGCGACTACCACTACAAGCTCATCATCGAGGATAACGGCTCGGGCATTCCGGAGCAGTACATAACCGACGTGTTCGGCAAGATGCTTGCCGGGACCAAGCACAAGTACGTGCAGAGGCGTGGCCAGCAGGGCATCGGCATCTCCGGTGCAACGATGTTCGCCCAGATGACCAGCGGGAATCCGGTCAGGATCTACACCAGCACGGGCGGAAAGATCGTCGTAGCCGACCTGAAGATCGACATCAAGAGAAACGAGGGCAAGATCATCAACAGGAGGGAGCTCCCACCCAACGGCTTCAGAGGCACTAGGATAGAGTTCGACGTGAAGGGGGTCCTGTACACCAGGGCGAAGCAAAGCCCCCTGGGCTACCTCAAGATGACGGCTATCGCCAACCCTCATGCCAACATAACCATGGTCTCCCCCGACGGAGAGCTATACAGGTGGCAGAGGAGCATAACTGAGCTTCCTCGAAAGCCCAAGGAGATCAAACCCCACCCCTACGGCATTACGGCCGACGACCTTCTAAATATCGCCAGATCCTCGGCGAATCGAAACATCGCCGGGATGCTCTGCGACAGCCTATCTAGGGTCTCTCCTTCCAAGATCCCACAGATCAGGATGGGTCTGGCGTTCCAAGCACTCGTCGAACGATACCGCCAGTACGTAACCGAAGAGGTGAGGAAGGAGCTCGCTGAGGCGAAGAACATAGGTGAGAGGGTCAAGTACTTCGGCAAGGTTCTCTCCCGACACAGGGTGAAGTGGGAGGCAGCCCTTAGAGAGGAGGAGAAGAAGGCCGAGAGGCTCTTGAAGAAGAGGCCGAGCCAGCTCAAGTTCGACGAGGCGGAGAGGATCGTGGAGTCGTTCAGGTACGTGAGGTTTCTCTCCCCGCCAACCTCTGGTCTCTCTCCAATCGGCAGCGAGAACATCATGAAGGGGCTCAACGAGATCCTGAGGCCCGAGTTCGTCTACGCCGTTACCAGGAGCCCGACGACGTATAGGGGCGGTATCCCCTTCATCGTCGAGGTGGGAATAGCGTACGGCGGCTACTGCCCGCCCGGGATAGAGATCATCCGCTTCGCCAACCGGGCGCCCCTGATGTTCGACTCGGGTGGCTGCGTCATCACCGAGGCGACTAGGAGTATAGACTGGAAGCGGTACGGCGTCCGCGACATCGACACGGCTCCCCTCACCGTCTTCGTGAACATAGTCTCAACATTTGTCCCTTACACCTCTACGGGAAAGCAGGCCATAGCGAGCGAGGAGGAGGTCCTCAACGAGATCCGAATGGGGCTGATGGATGTTGCGAGAAACTTGAAGAGGCATCTCACCCATAAGAGGAGGATCTTCGAGAGGGCCTCCAGGCGAAGCTCCCTCCTTAAGTACGTCGACGAGACTGCTGCCGCCATCGCCAGACTGGCCGAGAAGGACCCCGCCTTGATCAAGGAGAAGTTGACGAAACTCGTCGACGCCAAGTTCGTCTAGCCCCGGATCAACCTCTAAACACAGGCCTTTGGGAGAGATGTCTGGGGAGGGCGAGGGACCTCTTCGGGAACTGCTTGACTTTTTCCTGTATCTCGTCCAGCAGCTCCTCCTTGGATAGGTTTGCCACACTCCTGTCCTCCCTCTTCCGCACAGAGAGTTTTCCCGAGTCCCTCTCCCTTTCGCCCAGAACGACGATGTATGGGACCCACTCCCTCTCCGCATCCCTGACCTTTCTGCTCACCGATTCCGCCCTGTCGTCTATGTCCACTCTGACAAGGCTTGCCTCCAGAAAGTCAGCGATCTGTTCTGCCAGCTCGTTGAACTCATCACTGACGGGGCAGATCCTCACCTGGGTCGGCGCGAGCCAGAGTGGGAGGGCTGGCGGCAGGCCTCTCTGCTGATCCAGGTATGCCTTCTCGAGGAGGGCGTAGAGGTTTCTGTCTATCCCGCCGCTTATGCTTGCGTGCAGCATTATCGGGTACTTCTTGTTGCCATCCCTGTCAACGTAGGTTATGCCGAACCGCTGGCAGTTCTCTATATCTATCTGGACCGTCGAAAGAGCAGAGGCCTTATCAAGAGAATCTATGAAGTTGAACTCGAACTTCATCACGAAGTAGAAGCTCCTCTCGTCCCACATCTCTATGAGAACCGGCTTTCCCACCCTTCTCACCAAGTCGACTGCTAGGCCCCTGTGACTCTCGAAGAAGTCCCTGACGAAGCGTATGGCAACCTCGTACTCGAGGCCAAGATCCCTCATCCAGCCTATGCAGAGCTCGTATTGCTTGACAAACTCCTCGACGGCGCCCTCCATATCCGCTACCAGGGTGTGCATGTCAGGCATGGTGAAGGTTCTCAGCCTCCTCAGCCCAACAAGCTCGCCGCTCTGCTCGCGCCTGAAACTGTAATGGGTCAGCTCGTAGAGGCGGAGCGGAAGGTTCCTGTACGATATCGACATCTCATGCGCCATGAGGTACTGACCGAAGCAAGCGGCGAACCTGAGGAAGAACTCCCTCTGATCCGAGGTCACTGTGTACTGCCTCGCGGGAAACCTCTCGAGGTACTTGGAGAGGCTCGGATGGGCCATGTCGTACATGATCGGGGTCTCCACCTCCATAGCACCGACCGAACGAACGATCTCGGTGATGTGCCCCTCCAAAAGCCTCTTGATCAAAGTCCCCTTTGGATACCACCGCAGATTCCCCGAGTCGCTCCCAGGCTCGTAGTCGACCAGCTCCAGCCTCTGCATCAGCTTCACATGGGGCGGGATCTGATCCACCGCCCTCGAGCCCGCCATCTCGTACTGCGCAAGCTTTCTAAGGCCCTCATAGCCCGAGAAGTCGAATTCCGACACATCGATGAGGTCGCCCTCAGGCGTGAGAACATACCAGCTCGACTTTATCTTCTTCTCCTTGGCCACGGCGACGGACTCCCGCTCTCCCTTCCCGACCACTATGTCCCTGCTTAGCTCTGAGAGAGGATGCCCCTTGCACGAGATTGTGAAGGACTTGTAGTAGCCGAAGGGGGCGCGGCTGACCTCGAAGCTTGAGGAGAGCTTTTCCTTTATCAAGTCCAGTATGCCTACGGCCGCCCCCGGACCTGCCAGGTCCGCCGAGAGGTGAGCATAGGGATAGATCAGGATTCGCTTGGCGCCGACCTTCTGGGCCACATCGCCTATCTCCTCCGCGGCCCGTTCAGCGACCTCGGAGGGAGAGCCCTCGTCTCTAGACTCTACAGCAGCAAAGACGACCAGCACCTCTGAGATCTCTTCTCCTTTGAACCCCTCTGGTATCTTCTCTGCGACCTTTGTAGAGCTTTTCACCTCATACTTGATAGAATCCGCGTGGATGAGGAGGATCCTCATGGTGACCTCACTTGCACAGCCCGGTTCGCAGTTCTAATAAATGATGCCCGGTCGACCTTAGATGAAGTCGGCCAGCGTCATCTGGCCCGTCTGATCGCTCTCCACAGCCTCAAA
>CAYWSC010000088.1:0-7468 GCA_964460695.1 Hadarchaeota archaeon (SeqCode) | reverse complement strand
GGCTTCTGAGCCATGGGGATCTCGAAATAGTCGATGATTAGGTCTTGGTCCAGCCAGTCGTCTATCGGCGATCCTAGGCGGCCCACGTCGCCTAGAAGCATGAGGCCAATCCTTCCACTCACCTCGGTGACGGACGAGGCGCAGGGCAGCAGAAGGACGAGAATTATCGCGCCGACCGCCCAGCGCATATCCCGCGTCGGGGGGAAGTACCTAATAAAGTTGACTACCCTCCAACACGTCCCTCACCCCTCATTCTCGTCCGGTAGATTTTTCTTGTTCTGCTGAACTTTGCCATCCATGGCCCAGATTGTCATAGAAGCTGTCAACATGGAGAAGGAGGACGAGGACCAGATCCTCGTCGGCATGGCAAACTTCACCGTGAAGACCTGCGACGACATCTTCCGAGCCGTGCTCGCAGCGGTTCCTGGAGTAAAGGTCGCAGTAGCAATGAACGAAGCTGCCCCCAGGCTGACCAGAGTTACCGGGAACGATCCGAGACTGGAGAAGCTATCCTCGCAGAATGCCCTCGCGATCGGAGCGTCCCACGCCTTCGTCGTGATGATGCGGGGGGCATACCCCATCAACGTGATGGACAAGCTGAAGTCCGTTGCAGGGGTCTGCACCATCCTAGGGGCCACAGCGAATCCCTGTCAGGTCATCGTTGCAAAGACCGGCCTTGGAAACGCCGTCCTCGGCTTCGTGGATGGCCAGGCAGTCAGCTCTGTCGAGGACGAGTCTCAGAGAGAAGAGCGCAGGAAGCTCGTGGCGGACATCGGCTACCCGCTAGGCTGATCTGAGGTCTCCTTGAGATCGAAAACCCATGCCCTCCACCTCCAGATAATCTTTGGCAGAGACTCGAGGTCACTTCTGGTAGGTTTCGACCTTAGGGATACACGTCTAACTGGCCGCCCGGGCAGCAGGTTCGAAAGCTCTTTCAACATGAGCGCGGCTGCCCTGTCGTCCGCCTCTATGAAGATGATCTCAGGCCGGCGCGAGGACACCGCCTCTCTGACTTTTTCTGCTGCCTCTGAAACCAGATGCCTGAACTGATCTTCTCTGAACCGAGAAAACCGGGCCTGGCTGAATCCCCCCTTCTTCGCCCTGGCGAGGGCATTCTTCCTTTCATAGACAATATCGTCTACCGCACCGTCCAGCGTGCAGACCGCGTACATATCCCTGTGTATGGATATGAAGCAGCTCGTCGGCTTTGACAGGAAAGGCGATAGAACTTCGAGGTCAAATGAGCCTCCCCTTTTCTCCTGGACCTCCGAAACAGGGATGGGTGGAGCTAGCACCAACGCCCTCTTCCCCGAACAGAAAGCTATCAGGGACGGGTCGTTGCGTTCGATTCGATGCGCCCACTCCGACAGCTGGGGGATCTGCGAGAAGATCCTTGAGCGCTCTTGGCTCGGAAGCGCGATCGAAAGGTGCTCTCCCGGTCCAGGATCGTACCTCTCGACGAAATCCTTGACCTGCTCCGGCGAGAGATCCACCTCTTCGAGGAGGACGGCCCCTGTGTCCAGCCCTGCCGCCTTCTCATGCCGGCCCTCTGCAATCGCCTTCAGGCTCTCGATCTGCTTCTTAGCCTCGTCAAGTTCTCTCTGAAGGCTTCCCCTCTTCTTCTCCTCCTCGGCCCTCCTCCTTCTCTCCTCCCTTACACGTTCTTGGGAATGCCTCAGCTGGTTCTGTATGCGTGCAATCTCTTCCTTCAGGGTCTCGTTTTCGCGCCTGAGAGCCTCCAGCTCCTCTTCACGCTCTCTAAGCAATTTTTCAAGCCTATCATAGTCGCGAATCTTCCCAAGGAAGCTCGGCATTCTCCCCCTCTATGAGGCGTCTCCTATAAATCGTCTTCTCTAGGATCGTCAGCCGATAGGCGGAAAGACTTTAAGCTTACAACCCGCCTCTCTCCTTAGATGGAGGCCCAGCGCGACATATACACGATCCTAGAGTCGTTCATAAGAGAGAACTTCTCGTCCAAATACCCGGAGGAAGATCTCCTTCAGCTCATCGACATGGCGAAGAATATCGTGAGGCAGAAACTCGAAGAAACTCCAAAGGAGAGTTCACGGGGGGAAGATCGGAGGCTTTCTCCGCCGCCTGAGCCTGACCTAGAGGAGAAGCTTCGCCAGTCGCTTAGAGAACGACTCAAGCAGAGAGAGGAAATCCAATGATCTTAACGGATCTTAGCGTTTCCAACTTCAAGAACTTCTCGGACAAGCAGATCGCGTTTTCCACAGGTATCAACGTCCTGTTGGGGCCAAACGGCTCCGGCAAGACCTCCCTTCTCGAGGCCATAGAATTCTCCCTATACGGATCCGTTACCGGTAGGGTAGGCCTAGAGCCACTAGTCAGGCTAGGGGAGAAGGTCGCCACGGTGACTCTCGGATTCATAGTGGAATGGGAAGGCAAGACAGAGAAGTTCTCCATAGTCAGACAGATATCTAGGGGCGAGACCGGCGCCTCGACAACCCTGAACAGGCTTACCAAGGATGGAGTCGAGGTCTCTTCGAAGAAGTCCGTGGTAGACAGGGAGATCCTGAGAATCCTAGGTCTAAGCCACCCAACCTATCTCAACACCTGCTACATTCGACAGGGCGAGATAAGGGCTCTTCTAGAAGCCGGGAAAGACAGGGAACGCGAAGTTGACAGGATTATGGGATTTGGGGTCTTTGAGGAAGCCTGGAGAGATCTGAGGAAAAGGGAGGCAGAGCTGGAGAGGGCGACAGCCAAGGCCAAGGAGGAGCTGATCCGCGCAGAGGCTGATATGCAAAGCCTTCGCTCGGTTTCCGACGAACTTTCAAGAAAGATGGAAGAGAAAGTAAGGCTAGAAGCAGAGATTAGAGAACTGGAGCAGCGGCTAGGATCAGAGCCGACGCGTCCCAGCCCCGCCCTGCCCGCCGAAGGGCGTGAAGAGGTCGAGTCGGCACAGACCGCCCAAGCACTACAAGATAGACTCACACACCTGAGCCGGGACATCGAGGAGCTCAACGACACTATTCTCGATCAAGATTCTGCTATCCGCAGGGCCGAGAACAAGATTGCTTCCCTCACTGAGGAGAGGAAAGACCTACAGCAAAGGCTTCTAAGAGCCGAGGAAGATGTGCGGAAGGCTGAGCAGGTAACTAGTCAAGTCCGTGAAGAGGTGATGCGGACCGAGGCCGACCTGGAGACAAAGCGGATCTACGTGACCAGCCTCGCCCAGATGGAGGCGAGGGGCGAGCTTGCCTGTCCCCTATGCGGCTCGGAACTCACACCGGATCACTCTCGCGAAGTGCGTAGGCTTCTCGATTCTCAGATAGCCGAGCTCCAAGAAGCTGTTGCGAGGAAGAGGACCGATCTCGACAGGTTTGAGCAGGCGCTCGAGGCCTCACGGTCCCGCGGGGAGAAGCTCCGATCCCAGCTTCTGGAGTTCGAGCAGCAAATAGCCAAGGCCGAGATGGAAAGGGACATGGCGGTATCTTCGAAGGAAGAAGCCGAGAGACGCCTCGGACTGCTCCTCCAAGAGAAGAGGGAGGTGGAGATCTCTCTTGAGAGGCAGAGAGAACTAGGCCCGCAGCTTTACAAGCATGCGCCGCAGTCGACTGAAGCCTCGCCCGTAGCCGAGCTACAAGCTCAGTACCTGGCGGACAAGCGGATTCTGGAGCAGCTGGAGCAGGAGATTCCCAAGCTTATCCAGGCCCTAGGTCAGGAGCAGTTGAAGAAGGAACGCTTCGCGGAGGCCAAAGATCGATACGAGCAAGCAGAGAAAGAACTGGAAAGGATCCGGGATCTGCGATGGGTGTTTAACAACATTGGCCCCTATGCTCGTAGAGAAGTCCTTGGACAAGTCGCTAAGAGAACAGCAGACCTTTTCGCCGGGATGTACGGGGGAAGCAACATAACTGGCGTTGAACTCTCTCCTGACTACGATATCCAAGCGAGAATGCCCGACGGCTCCATTCTTCCCTCTAGATCCCTATCCGTCGGGGAAAAGGTCGTGGCCGGCCTCGCCCTCCGTATTGCCCTCGCGGAAGTGGGGCTTGAAGCTAGGAGAGGTGCCTCTGGGCAACTGGCCCGGCCCGGCTTCTTAATCCTTGACGAGCCCACCGAGTACCTAGACGAGGCCAATTTGAGATCGCTAGGCCGTACGTTGGCCGCCCTTCGGAGCGTGAAGCAAGTGATAATCGTGACCCACGATGCCGAGCTCGTCGAAGAGATCGCCGCCCAGACAACTCTCAACAAGATCCTGCTTCCGGGGCCAGAGGCAACGCCTGCGCCGGGGGCCTAGCCAACTCCTCGCTCCTCAACGGCCGCTATGAGTGCTTCCTCCTTGAAAACCAGAGCCTGTGCATATGCCCCTTCGCCCCGTGGACCGGGGTTTCGGCCAGCCGAGTAGTACATCACAACCACTGTTCCGTCGCCGAACACTGTGGCAGATGGATAGCCGCAGTCCGTTGTCTCCAGCTCGTCGGTGACGACAATCCTCGGCGTGTCAACCCAGGTTGCGCCCATGTCGGTGCTCACAACTCCCTGAACCCCGTAGGGCTCGTGCCTGACCCCGAAGAAGACCAAGACCCAACCGTTGGAGAGGAGTAGAACATCTCCCGGGTGTTCGCCGTCCCGGGTCACCCTCCTCGGCTCGGTCCAACTCGACCCTCCGTCCCTGGAGACAGAGCAGTATAGAGAGGCAGGATGATCCAGTTCTGACCTAAGGATTGCAATGATCTCTCCGCCGGGCAGAAGGGCTAGGGATGTCTCGTTCATCCTCTCCGCTATCAGGGATGGCTCCTTCCAAGTTAGACCCGAGTCAGACGACCTTATTATGTAGCTAACAGAGGGGCCTCCCGAGCGGGGCCTCCCGATCTTGGGACCGTATATGGGAAGCAACAGGTCGTCGCCGTACAGCAGCATCCTCCCATAGGGAGACCTGCCCCGCAGCTCTTCGTAGTCCAGGGGATATGGCTCGCCCCACGTTTCACCCTTGTCGGCCGAGGTTTTGAGGAGGGTGTCGACCCTTTCGCCGGCGACGAGGTTTCCTTTGGAATCGTAGTTGCCTTGATGGTGATACGCCAACACGACGGTTCCTCGCCTGCTTAGGCCCAGGGACGGGTTGCGGTCATCCCAATCGCTATCCGCAGCGACGCGCCGCCCCGTCCACGTCCTACCGCCGTCGCTTGTCCTTATGATCTCCAGCCTACCATCGATCCCGATGTGGCCCGCCCCTCCTCGTATCGCGGCTATGGCGTCGTTGGGACCTGTCCTAAGGACCACCGGGAAGTAGCCTCCATCCCGCGCCGCTACAACCTGGACTGACCCAGGAAGTTTTCTGAGGTCTACATCCACATCTATCACCCGTACGGGTACAACGTCTCGGGGTATTTCTTGGACAAGAGCTTGTGAAGTCCCCTCTCGAGGCGCACCTCGAGTTCCCTTTGCCTCTCGGAGATCGGGACTATTGGATCCTTCGCCTGCAGGATGGGCCCCTCGACAAGGGCATCGAAAGATGTGAGGTTCGTGGCCGAGACGCGGGGACGCGACAGCACGTCGCTGACAAGTCTCTCTCCCCCTCCCTTCAGCAGTCTAGCCACAGTTTCCTTCTCGACAGGCCTGAGCCCGAAGTACGGCTCCGTAAGTCCGAGCAGATCTTCGCTGGCAATACCCTCAAGCCTGAGGCCAACTCCGGCGAAGACGGTCGGCTTGACCAGCTCCCCCTTTATCTGCCACGTCTCCTTTGAGTTAGCGATAAGCTGTGTAAGGCGACCGGAGGAATCGCGGCCGACGAGAACCCTCCAGTCATCGTGCGGGTCCTGGTTGTACTTCTTTTGTATCCTCCTCAGGAGCCGCTGGGCCTCCTCGATCTTCACTTGGCTTCCTCGCAGTACGAGTGCCTCCTATCGGATATGAATGTTCCTATGGATTTGGGATGCGACGGCGAATCCTACGCAAGCTCCCTCTCCGGCCAGGAGGGGTCCTCGAGGATAGCTCTGCCCACCGCGACTAGATCGACATTCCACCTGGACAGCACCTCCTCGGCGTCCTGGCGGCTTCTCACCCCTCCCACCGCGACAACAGGCGCGCCGGATGCGGCCTTAACTGCGTGGGCAGCGTATGCAAAGTATCCTACGCCTCCAACGTCTTCCGGTCTCGATCCGCAGAGTCCTCCAGACACGTCGATGACCTCAACACCCGCGTCCACCAGCATCCGGGCCATCTCGCCTGCCTCCTTCAGGGTATTTCCCCCTGGTTGCCGGTCGTCGGCCCCCAGACGGTACCAGAGATGGATCTTTCCCCTTGTCTCGCGTCTGACCCGCTCGACAACCTCTAGGGGAAGGCGCATCCTGCCCTCCAAGTCGCCCCCGTACTGGTCCCTGCGTCTGTTCGTTACGGGAGATGCGAACTGGTTCAGCAGGAAGCCGTGGGCGCCGTGGACCTCGACCCCGTCAAACCCGCTTCGGACAGCTCTGGCCGCTGCTTGTCCGAAGGCCTCGACAATTTCTCTGATCTCCTCCACGTTCAGCTCTCTTGTTCCCTCTAGGGCAGAGGGTCCAACTGGCCTTGTCCCTGTGACGGATTCCTCCGCCCTCATTCCTGCGTGGTTGATCTGGATGAAGACAGGTGTCCCTGTTGACTTGACTGCCCGTGAAAGCCTCCTCAGCCCCTCTTCAAGAGAGTCGTCGTATACTCCCAGCTGCCTCGGAGACAGCTTGCCATCCTTCCTCACGTAGGAGTGCTCGACGATAACTAGGCCAAGTCTCGGAGCCCGGGCTTTGTAGTGCTCGATGAGATCATTGGTTACCGCTCCATCTTCCGTAGCCAATTCGGTATTCATGGGAGGCATGACGATTCGGTTCTTCAGCCTTAGCCCGAAAAGCTCCACTGGGTCGGTTACCCTCAAGCGATCACCTTCGACTTGAGGGGGGTGCTGTTCTTAAGAATTTGTAGGAGGATGAAGACCACAGAAGAAGCCGTGGGCGAAGTTGGCGCTCTTCGTCTACTTCCCCGTCGGAAGAGAATAGGCCATCTTGCTTCAGCCTGAGCCTTTCTCGATGCCCCCGGTCCCCCCTACGACCGGGCAAGAGGGGGCCTAGAAGTGGAACTCTGCTATGCCGTAACGTCCTGTCGAGCTTCACTAAATAGGTTAGACGGACGAGCTGCAGAGTCTCTCTGGTTCTAGGTATAACTAATGGACTCCCTCGGCCTGCGAAAATCCGGGGACTCCTAGAGACCGGTGAAGGGGTTGTGAGTCCATGAAGGGGCGAAGGGGAAGCTAGATCGAGTTGGCAGGGAGGGAATGCTTGCTAGCCGATTCTCGTTGTGGATACCTCATGGTAAAATCTCCTCCTAACCATGAGGGTGTATGCAATCACCCCGCACACCATCAGGGTGGCGCTGACGACAAGCCACTCCGTAACATAGATCCACATCAGTGTCCTCTTCTTCTCGGCTAGCGCTAGCTCCCCAGCTCTCTCTAGGAGTTCGAATGCCTGGG
>CAYWSC010000087.1:5661-7497 GCA_964460695.1 Hadarchaeota archaeon (SeqCode) | reverse complement strand
TAGTCGAGTACATGGGGGCCAAGAACACCTTCATACAGCTCCACAGAAACAGGGAGCAGACGGAGAGGTTCATGGAGTCCATAGACGTGTGGCTGGACGGAGTCTATGATGTGCTGGCGAGGTCCCCTCTCCCAGTACTCAACTTCGGGGAAAACATCGATGCGAACATCGCATCCCCACGGTACTTCAAGAAATACCTGGTCCCATTCTACCAGAAGAGGGTGGACCAGTTGCACCGGGCGGGGAAGTTCTGCCACATACATATAGACGGGGCGATCAAGCCTCTCCTGCCCTATCTTGACCTTGTGGACTTCGACGGGGTCGAGGCCGCCACGCCAAAGCCCCAGGGCGATGTCGAACTCGACGAGCTGAAGCGGGGGCTTGGCGACAAGATACTGCTCGATGGGATCCCTGCCGTCCTGTTCATACCCGTCTACTCGAAGAAGCACCTAGCCGAGTTTGCGACCGAGGTCTTGGAGAAGTTCTCTCCCAACCTCATCCTGGGTGTCTCTGACGAGCTTCCACCCACCGCCGACATCAGGGGTGTAGAACTGGTCTCGGAAATCGCGGAGAGGTACGAGGTTGGATAGCTTCCCGAGGCTGTGCAAGCACATCGTTCGGTCCGGAGGTGCTAAGGTTGAGCGAGGAGCCTAGAGAGGAGAAGAAGCCATACGAACTGGCACTGAAGTTTGCTAGGAGATACGGAGGGAAGGTAGAGACATGTCCCAGGGTGCCCATCTACGGCCTCAAGGACTTTGCAGTCTGGTACACACCTGGAGTCGCTGCCGTCTCGAAGGCTATCGAAGAACGAAAGGAGCTGAGCTTTGAGCTCACAAACAGGTGGAACACCGTCGCCGTCGTAACCGATGGCTCGAGGGTCCTCGGACTGGGCGACGTTGGCCCAGAGGCGTCACTGCCCGTCATGGAGGGAAAGTGCCTCCTCTTCAAGTACCTCGGAGCTGTCGATGCCTTTCCTCTTCCTCTTAGCTGCTCAGAACCCAGCGAGCTTGTCGACATCGTGAGGAGGATCGAGCCTGGGATCGGGGGTGTCAACCTTGAGGACATAGCCCAGCCGAGGTGTTTCCACATCCTCGAAACCCTGAGAGAAGAGATGGATGTACCTGTTTGGCATGACGACCAGCAGGGAACGGCCGCGGCCACCCTCGCAGGCCTGCTTAACGCCGTCGAGCTGACCGGCAGAAAGCCGTCTGAAACAAAGATAGCTTTCATCGGAGCCGGTGCGGCAAACCTGTCCAACGCTAGGCTTGCAGCTGCCGCTGGCTTCGACCCGTCGAACTTCATAATGGTCGACAGCAAGGGCACCCTGCACGGCGATAGGGAGGACATCGAGCTCCTCGAGAAGCAGAATCCCTGGAAGCACAGGTGGGCACTGATCACGAACCCAGGGAAAGTCCAGGGAGGCGCGGCTGAGGCGATGGACGGCGCCGACGTCGTTGTCGCCGCCTCCAAGCCGGGACCGGGGACCCTCAAGCCAGGATGGGTCAGGAGAATGTCCCCCGACCCCATCGTCTTCGCCCTGGCCAATCCGGTCCCGGAGATCTGGCCACGGGAGGCGAAGAAGGCCGGTGCCCGCGTGGTCGCCACGGGGAGGGCGGATTTTCCAAACCAGGTTAACAACAGCCTGGTGTTTCCATCGGTCTTCAGAGGAGTGCTCGACGTCCGTGCAAGGACGATAACTGACGGCATGGCCGTGGCCGCTGCGAGGTCCCTCGCCGCCTTCGCACAGCAAAGGGGTCTAAGCGAAGAGTACATCATCCCCGAGATGACCGAGCCAGACCTCTATCCATCGGTGGCCGCCGACGTGGCCCTCGAGGC
>CAYWSC010000087.1:0-5561 GCA_964460695.1 Hadarchaeota archaeon (SeqCode) | reverse complement strand
GCGAGCCACTCGACGATGTATACCCACATCAGCGCCCTCTCTTTGAGCTTGACCATCTCCTGTGAGAGGCGATGAAACTCCTTGTCGGTATCCTTGAGGACCTGGAGGGCGCCGTTGTAGTCCTGCTTAAGGTACAGCCGCTCGGCCTCCTTCTCCATCTCCCCTATCTTTGAGAGGCCGTCCTCGACGGTTGTTACCTTTGCGCCAAAGGTCTCTATGAACTCCATGAGGCTGATCGCCAGGGCCCTCTGCTTGTAGTACCCCTCGAACCTGGTTCTGAGCTCGTGCATCAGAATGGGGTTCTCGGGAATCGTGGCACCTGCACACAAGAAGACCATGTTTACGACGTAGTCTGGATAGAAGTTCCAGTCGTTCATTATGGATGCTCCCCAGGCGGGGGTCCAGTCAGGCATATGTGCTAGTCCCGCGCCCTTCCCAAAGTTCCAGTAGACCAGAACAGGATACTTCTTGGAGATGCGGGCGTTCAGCAGGATCTTTGCCCCCTCCTTTGGATCGACCACGTTCATCCCGTGGAAGGGCGGCATGGTCTTCCAGGGAAGGGACTTGATGAAGGGGTCGTCGGGATACTTGCTCTCCACGAAGAAGTCATTCCTGTAGGTCTGTCCGCTCAGGCAGAACACCGGGAGCGCCTCCTCGACCGGAGAGTTTCCCCAGCTCGGGTATCCGGAGTCTCCGCCGAAGGCCTCTATCCCCCCAACCATCATTATTCCAAGGCCCTCCTCCTCGACTGCCCGCCTAAACATCTCGAGCTGGTCGATCCTGAACAGGCCCCGATTCGTGTCACTTAGAATGATGACGTCATACTTTGTGACCAGGTCTCTGTAGGTTCTAGGCATGTAGATCCGCATGAACTGCCTGAGCTGCCTGTCGTTGTAGGTGTGGGTGTGGGCGTATGTAGCGGGAATGGGGGTTGCGGCGAACGAGGGCTCTGCAGAGATGTCGAAGAATGGCGTCGGCCCCCAGGCATCGCCTATGTACAGCACCCTGACCCGGCCAGTCTCAGGGTCCTTCCTCGCCTCTCTTCCCAGAACACCCACGGCAGAGAAGAGGAGAACAGCCAAAACTGCGAAAAGAACGCCTCTTCCCCTCATGGTTCTTGGCAGTCCCCTCCATCTAAAAATTGTGCTTTTCTTGTGCTCGAAGCGAAGGCGCTTTCGCTCACGGTAGATGCCGAGACGCCGCGGCAAATCGATCCGAGTTGAAGACCGGTTCAACCACCCGGTTCAAGGCGGCAGCAGCTTCGGCGACATTTCGCAAGAAGGAGCCGGCACCCCACTTATCAATCCGGCTAGCGCAACTGCACACATGGCGCCGCCGGTGGGAATCGAGAAACTGGGTACCGTTGACTGCGACATGGTCGAGACGACGCCAATTGTCTTTCGGGACAGGCCATACCTCTTCGAGTACGTGAGAGCCAGCTACTGGAACAACCCCCACGGAAGATCCTACTTCCGCTTCGTCAGCCTTGAGGACTTGTCGCCGACAGCCCCCTTTGGGTGGGGGAGACACCTGGGCTCTGCATACGCCGAGGAAGATGTGGTGTACGTCTACTCGGTCGACAAGTGGGGTGGATCGGAGGTCGAGGTTATCTGGTCCAAAGATCTGGAGAACTGGCGCCGGGCCGTCGCCCTAAACACACCGGGCTGGGGGTGCTACAACACATCCGTCTGCAGGGCAGATGATGGATACGTCATGGCGCTGGAGGTCGGTGAACCTCCCCAGCTGGTGGGCAGGAGGTTTACCATCTTCTTCGCCAGGTCGGACGACCTTCTCCACTGGAAACTGCTCCCGACCCACATTTGCTACTCAAAGGATAGGTACACAGCATGCCCGTCTATCAGATTCATAGACGGGTGGTTCTACATGACGTATCTGGAGCAAAAGGAGGGCCCTCTCTACGAGACCTTCGTTGCCCGCTCACGGGACCTTGTTGACTGGGAGCCTAGCCAGCTAAACCCGATGCTCCATCCCAGCCCCGAGGACAAGAAGATAGCCAATCCTTCAATACCGGCTGGCCTGAGAGACCGCATAAGCGTTGCTCGGAACATAAACAACTCCGACCTCGACCTGTGCGAACACTCCGGCAGGACCATTCTGGCCTACAGCTGGGGCAACCAGAGGGGAAACGAATTCCTAGCGCTGGCCGAGTTTCGAGGAACCATGAAGGAGCTGTTTGAGTCTTTCTATCCTCACTGAGCTTCGCCCTCGCCACAGGATCTCACCGAAGAGAAACCTCCTCCATCAAACCGTTCTAAATACGTCGGACCCGCCGGCCAAGCCTATGTATCGGGTATCATTGAAAGGAACCGGATGCGAGAAACACTGCTACAACAGGGTTAATTAGCAGCGTGCTCATTGTGGAGGGCTAGGCGTGACCTTGAAATGGTGCTGCTCGAGCTAAGGGAGGTAACCGTCACCTACCCCAGTAGGGGACGGATTCTCGACCAGATCTCGATGAGCGTCCGGGACGGCGAGATAGCGTGCATCCTCGGACCTACAGGGTGCGGAAAGACAACGACGCTGAGGGTGATATCCGGTATCCTCAAACCCTCCAGAGGGCAGGTGATGATCGATGGACATCCCGCGGGAAACTCCAACCGCCTCCGCGTCGGGTACGTCTTCCAAAAGCCCCGGCTCCTTCCGTGGAGAAGCATCTTGGGAAACGTGGAGTTTGCCCTCGAGCCCGTCGAACCTGACCGCGAGAAGCGACACAGGATTGCAAGCCGCTCCCTCAAACTAGTCGGGCTGTCGGGAAGAGAGGAGGAAAGCCCCCAAAACCTTTCCGGGGGAGAGATGCAGAGGGTCTCCCTCGCTAGATCCCTTGCCCTAGAGCCATCCCTCCTGCTGATGGATGAACCCTTCAGCTCGCTCGACGTCGGAACGCGGAAGAGGCTGCTTGATCACTTCGTCAGGATCATTGAGATGACGCGCAAGACCACGGTCTTCGTAACCCACGACCTATTCGAAGCGATGTACCTAGCCGACAGACTAATCGTCTACTCCAGGCCGCCGGCACGAATCAAAGCCGACATAGTGATCGACGACAAGAGGCCCCGCGACCTAGCCAGCCTGGGTATGCTCCGCCTGCGGAAGCGAATCGTCGAGCTGTTGGAGGACTAGGCGATGCCGATGTACCTGAATCAAAAGATTGAAACCATGCCTAGGAGGGAGCTGGACCGCCTCCAGTCAAAGCTGTTCAGAAAGACGTGCCTGGCTGCTTGGAAGAGCCCCTTCTACCGAAGCCTCTGGCAATCCGCCGGACTCTCCTCGCCGCCCGATGGCCTTGAAGATCTCCACAGGCTGCCCTTCACGGAGAAGCAACACCTAGTCGACCGTTTTCCCTACGGTCTGTGCATGGTTCCAAGGTCGAAGCTCGCGAGGATGTACATGACATCGGGATCCACGGGGAGGCCGGTTGCCCTCCTGCTGTCGAGAAGGGATCTGGAAAGAGCCGCCGAGCTGGGCGCCCGCAGCTTGATGGCTCGGGGCATACGGCCCGGAGATGTGATACAGGTCACGCTAGCGTTCGGACTCTGGGCAGCCGGCTTCGCCACTATGGCATCCGCCGAGAGGTTGGGATGCATGGTAATTCCCTCCGGCCCTGGAAACACCAGGAGACAGCTATGGCTCATGAAGAGCATGGGCACGACGGTCCTGAGCGCTGTGCCCAGCTACCACCTGAGGATAGCAGAGGTCGGACGCCAGATGGGCGTGGACTTCTCCTCGCTTCCCCTCCGGATGGCCGTTTGCGCCGCCGGGCCCCTCACCAAGGACCTTCGCCGCGAGATAGAGGACAAACTAGGAGTCGTAGTGCGAAACGCCTACGGAACGACGGAGCTCGGCGGCGTCGCAGGCGAGTGCGTCGCGCAGAACGGCCTCCACATCTGGCATGATGCCTTCGTCGCTGAGGTGGTCGATCCGGAAAACGGAGAGGCAGTCGGTCCGGGCGAGTACGGAGAGCTTGTGGTCACGACTCTTGCAAGAGAGGCTATGCCGCTGATAAGATACAGAACGGGAGACAGGGTCAGAATACTCTCGGAGGATGTCTGCGAGTGCGGCCGCACACACCTCCGTATCTCGGGCGACATATCGCGTCTTGACGACAGCATCAAGATAAGGGGAGTCCTGGTGAGGCCGAGAGCCATAGAGAGATACATAGGGTCCTATCCCGAGCTTTCAGGAGAATTTCTCATACGGGTCCAGGGAAACCGGAGGCCGACCATTTTCTGCGAGCTGCGTCGGCCAGTAGACACCGCCTACGTCGAGGAGCTCTCCTCTGGGATATCGAGAGGGCTGAAGGAGAGGGTAGGCCTGACCTTCAACGTCGAGATAGTCCCGCCCGGCGGGATCCCAGCTGAGCGGCCTGGAAAGAGGGTACAGATACTCGCATAGGGGTGAAGCGTTGGCCTACACCAACCGGACAAGGACTTTGCTGGCGAGCACCTCGATACTTGCGGCCGTGGTGGCGGTTTGGTGGGCTTCCTCTCGCAACCTGCCCGCGATTGTTCTCCCGTCACCATGGCGGGTCCTCGCTACACTCTGCAGGATGGCTATTGACGGCACCATAGTCGCCCAGGTGTGGCACACCCTGGCCCGGGTTGCCCTGAGCTTCTCGATCGCGATGGGCTTAGCCTTACTCCTAGCGTTTCTAGTTTCGTCCGACAAGGCCGCCATGGGGATGCTTGAGGGGCTGATAATGCTGCTTCAGTCAGTCCCATCGGCCATCTGGATAGTCCTGGCCGTCATATGGTTCGGCATCGGCGGGATAACGCCTATCTTCGTCGTTTGGGCAATAGCGTTTCCCATACTTGCGGTCAATGCCGTAGAGGGGGTGAAGAATGTCGACTCGGCTCTGGTTGAGATGGGACAGATCTTCGGACATGGCAGAGAATCCATCTTCTCGAACATCGTGCTTCCCGGCATGTTTCCCCACCTCCTCTCCGGCTCGAGGGTTTCCTTCTCCCTCTCCTGGAAGGTCAGCGTGATTGCCGAGGTTCTAGGGGCGCAGAACGGCATCGGCTACGCCATAAGCTTCGCCTGGGAGAGGCTTAGAACCGACGAGATATTCGTCTGGGCGATTGTCATAGTCGTCCTAATCCAAGCGTTTGATCGTCTGCTCTTCAGAAGGCTGGAGGGGAGAGTGAAGAGGTACGATGCGGGGCACTAGGCCAGAACGCCACGTCGACCAAGTTAGCAAGGGGGCCTAGAAAACGGAGAAAGATAGCATACGGATAAGGACCTACAGGCCCGGAGACGAGGTTGCCATCGCCAGGATCTACGAGAGGTGCTATGCAGCCTATTCTGGGCACGCCGTCAGGGATGCCTCCTTCTGGAAATGGTTCAACCTCGACCGGCCCGGAGTGGGAGGGGAAGGCGTCTTCATCGCGGAGGTGGACGGCCGGCCAGTGGGATGTCTCGCCCTCTGCTCAAATGGAGAGATACTGGATCCGTGTTGCGACCCCGGGGTCGATCAGACCGACGTCGTGATATCGCTTCTAGCCGCTGCTGAGAAGGCTTCAAGGCAGCGCGGCATCCACCGA
>CAYWSC010000086.1:0-7513 GCA_964460695.1 Hadarchaeota archaeon (SeqCode) | reverse complement strand
GGTCTGGAGCTACCCTCTAATGGTCAGCGATAGGACGCCAGCCGACCCCGTTTGCCCTCCCAGGGTGGTCGTTTCTCCTAGGACCCAGAATGTCAACGTGCTCTGGACCGAGAGTCGAGGCAAAGTAGGAAGCGTCATGTTCGCCAGGCTCCTAGGAGAGAGGCGGCTGGACGTTCTGAGAGCCGCATCTAGAGCCCAGACATCCCTAGGCGAGATAAGGAACCGTGTTCTTCACTCTCGCAAGGCAGAGGATAGGCTGAAGGAGGCTGAGGCGGCATTCGACGAAGGCGTGGAGCTCTTGAGGAAGCTGGACCCCGGGTCCGCCCTTTCCCGCTTCAAGTCCTGCGTCGAACTCGTGGATCAGGCCCAGGAGCTGGAGGACGCGTACAAGGAGAGCTATGGCAAGCGTATGGGCGCAGCCTTCGCCGCAGCTGGACTGGTGGTGGCGGCTCTCATACTCTCCGGGTGGGCCATCGCCAGAAGGAGGCAGACATAGGACTGGGGTCGGCATGATTCGGCTCCTCGTCACCGGCGGAACAGGACTCGTAGGCGGCAACCTTTGCCACATGCCAAGCACGAATATGGATGTGTGTTCAACCTTCCTTACATCCCACCCCAGTCTGAAAGGGATTCGATGGCACCGTGTGGACATAACACAGCCCAGAGCGGTGCAACGCCTCTTCAAGACTTTCAGGCCAGATGTCGTGGTGCATACGGCGGCTATGGCAGACATCGATCTTTGCGAGAGGAACCGGGAGAAGGCGTGGGCTGTCAACGTGACTGGGACAGAGAATGTAGCCCTACAGGCAGAGTCAGCAGGTGCTCGCCTCATCCACATATCCACGTCCAACGTCTTCGACGGATCGAAGGGCAGGTACTCAGAAGAGGACGAACCAGCGCCCATCAACTTCTATGGCAGGACAAAGCTGGAATCCGAGCGGATAGCCCTATCCATCCCCAACGCCCTCGTCGCGAGGATAAGCCTGGTCCTGGGGTATCCGAGGACATCGGGAAGGTCCGCCCTCAGGAAGATCGATGAGAGCCTCAGGGCAGGAAGGAGCGTATTCCTACCGGAGAGGGAGATAAGGACGCCCATCGACGTGTGGACCCTCTGCTCCTCCCTTCTCGCCCTGGCACAGATGGGCGTAGAGAGCATAATCCATCTGGCTGGATCTCAGAGCGTCTCGAGGCTTGAGCTGGGTCGAATCATTGCAGAGGTCCTGGGCCATGATCCCTCTCTCGTCATGCCCCTTGAGACAGTCCCCTCCGGTCGGGCGCCTAGACCTAGGGACGTATCCCTACTCGTGGAAAAGGCTACACGCATCCTCGGGGTCGAGATGCCCAGCTGCAGAGAGGCAGTGGCGAGGGCTGTCTCCTGGTCCAAGGTCTGACGGCAGGACTCACCTGGCGTGGACGGGCTCGTATCCAGTCCATTCAAGTGCCGAGACAGAGTCTCTGAGCGAGGTAAGAGCCGTCTTGCTTCTAGCATACTCCTCCGGCCCGACCTCCAGCTCCCGTCTGCGCATCTCTAGGGCGACCAGCTTGTCCGTGAACTGCCTCCTCAGATGAGACCGGATGAACTCGTCCGCCGGGTAGTCGTCGGGGATGAGCCTCCCACAGTTCCTACATCTCCCCTTCTTCGCCGAAATGGCCACGCCACAGAACGGACAGAGAGGACCGAAGGTCGCGAGGGGCAGCTGCGTCAGCCTGTACCCCATCTCCGCGTGGACAACCCTCCAGCCCATTGCCGTGAGGATCACTCCAGCCAGCCAGGATATCTCGTTGTGATGAAGGATCGAGCGATAGAGATCGTATCTCTGAGAGGTGGAAATCTGTGAGAGCTTCTCTCCTATTCTCTGAAGGCCGGGGCCCACCTTCTCGACCAACCTCGAAAGCGCCGGGTCTGCATAGGTCTTGACCGTGACGGCGGAGGCCTGTGACTCTATGATGTTGACGATACGATCCTTGTGAAACACGAGTACAACGGGCCCCTCCTTGCCCTCCAGCTCGACGCCCGACTGAGCCACACACATAAACCTGTACTTGAGCATGGTCCTGTACACGCCCTGCATGGCCTTCTCCCGATCCAAGGACTCAAGGACCAGTCTCGACGTGAACACGACCTCTCCGGCCTTCTCCGCGTCGCGCTGCGCGGCCGTACCAGCGGACTTCATCCTTGTGCGGGCAACCTCTGGCACCGATACCAAGGACTTGGAATAACACTCAGCGCAGAGCTCACCTACGCCGTGAAGGGGGCAGAAAAGGTGGCCGCACCGGCATTTTTTCAGGCTCTCCCTCGCACCGCAGCTATAACATCTGCGCCTCCTCAGGATGAACATCAGGAAGGCCCAGTCACCATTGTGTGTTCAGGCCTATATTTCTTCCGATCCCACCGCCGTCAGGTTAGAAGTGTTAGGGCCGCCGCGATCGCGCCTAGGTGAGCCCGATCCACGTCCCTTGCCGACCCTATTACCAGGGCATCTCCCTCCTCGATTTCTAGGATGGACTTGACCCTTTCGCTTCCCGCCGGGTCCAGGGTCTCCATGTCCGTCGCCATCCCGGGAAAGATAAGTCGGCCACCTTGACAGACGAAGGTCGAAGCCCCGCTGGAGCCCACAGCCATGGCGGCATCTCTCTGCTCGACCCCTGAAGAAACCCTGTGGCCTCCGCCTTTCACCACAATGGCCACGTTATGCAGATCCACGGTGCTCCTTCCGGCCGGGATCTGAACGCCAGGGGAGAGGCGTCTGTCCATCTCGCGTAGCAGTTGCCTGCCCGCCTCGCTCAGCCTCACACCCGCCCTGACCACATCCACCAAGCCGGCCTTCCTCAGCACTGATAGGATGGTTCTGACGCTGCCCTCGCCTATCTTCAACCTCTCTGCCAGCTCCCTCCTGCTTACCGGTCGCTCGGCAACCAGCTGCACCGCCCGCAATACGTGAGCCGCCGTGAAGAAGGGCCGGGGTCCTCTCGGGCGCCTGCCCACCATCTGAAGAAGTTCATCCAGATTCAACTGGAGACGCTCCAGTCCGTGCTTCTCCAAATCCCGCTAATAATCTTAGCCTCACGCGTTGAAAGATGGCTACTGTTCTCTCCCCGAGGATCCACAGGAGGACCAAGTTGCCCACTCCTTGAAGGAGGTAGAAGGGAAGGCCAGAAGCCCATAGCCCGGCGAAGCTGACCCAGCTCACGGAGCTCACGTACAGCATCCAGAAGAAGGTGGTGACCGTTCCATATACCGGTCCCCAGATGAGGCCGATTGCGGCTAGGGCGTGCCTGCGTCTGAACCCCGGCACCCGGCCCGCTACGCCCCCTACCAGGCCAAGCATGCCCATCCCGACCATCTGGGAGATCGTCCAGGGACCCTGGCCTAGCCAGAAATTGGAGACCATCATTATCCCGGCCCCTACTGTGAACCCCGTTGTTGGACCGAAGACGATGCCGCTGCAAAGTGTCAGCCAGTCCACAGGCGACACGTTGGGAAGCGCCACGAAGAGTATCCTTCCGGCTGAGCCGAGGGCGATTATCATCGAGACGACCGATATCTCCTTTGACGCCCTGAGCCTTGGCGATTCCGTCGCGAAGAAGGCCGCAATCAGCAGTAGGCCTGTCAGGGTTCCGAAGAGCGGGTCGAAGAGCGAAGGGCCCAGAGCCTCCCGTATCTGGCAGGCACCGCTGGATGGAGATAGGAGGCAGTAGGCGAAGAAGAAAAGGGAAAGGAAAAAGCACACCCATACGGCTGCAGTCCTCTTGTTCATTTGGACCAGAACCTCCTGATAGCCTCCTCGGGTTCTCCACAGTAGGAGATCTTCCCAGCCTTGAGAACCCCGACTCTATCCGAGAAGGCCTCGACGACCTCCAAGTCGTGAGACAGCAGGAGGACTGACAGACCGGAATCAGCGGCGAGTTGTCTCAGAGATGACATTAGCTGCCTCTTCTCCTCAAGGTCAAGCCCCCTCGTTGGCTCATCTAGGATCAGTACCTCGGGTTGATGTGACACAACGCTGGCGATCGCAACCTTCTCCCTCTCCCCTCCGCTCAGATCCCTCGGGTTGGATGACATGTACCCCTCTAGGCCCATGCGCTCCACCAGCGCCCTTACCCATCCGTCGTCCTCTAGCCCGAGGTTCTTCCTAGCGAACCATATCTCTTCTTCAACGGTGTCGTGGAAGAGGTGGACGTTTGGATCTTGGAACACAATTCCGATCCTCTTCGAGGCCTCGAGTCGGGGCAGGGACGAGATGTCCTTCCCGTCTAGAAGTATCTCTCCTGAGTGCGGCTTGAGTATCCCGGCTAGAACTGCGGCCAGCGTGGACTTGCCACTGCCGTTCCTCCCAACGATGCTCAGAACCTCCGACTTCATCAGGTCTAGGCTAAGCCCGTCGAGTACCCAGTCCGATCCGTCAGGGTATCTGAAGGCCAAGCCCCGCGCAGAGAGCCTCTGCCTAGCCTCCACGTTCCTGGAGACAGGGGCTCGGAATCCGTCTCCAAGCTTCACCAGGGTGGAGAACCTGTTCGAAAACTGGGATGGCTCGCCGTCGAAGGCGATCCTCCCATCCTCAAGGGCTACAACCCTAGATGCCCTCTCCAGAAGCCGGGGAAGCCGGTGCTCGCTTACGACAACCGTGTACCCCTGTTCTCCTATCCATGACAGCAGGTCGAGTATCTCGGAAGACGAATAGGGATCCAGCTGTGAGGTCGGCTCGTCGAGGACGACCACCTTTGTCCCCATGGCCAGGACGGAGGCGATGATGATCTTCTGTTTCTCGCCTCCGGAGAGCTCGAGCGGAGACCTCTCCAACAGGCTCTCCAAGCCTAGCCTACGCGCAATCCAGGCAACCTTTTCCCCGATCTCTCTATCGTCATAGCCGAGGTTTTCAAGCCCGAAGGAGATCTCGGCCCTGGCAGAGCCGGTTACGAACTGGTTTTCAGGATCCTGGAAGACCATTCCGACCACCCTGGCCGCCTCTCTCACAGGGCCGGCACGGGTGTCCATCCCGTCCACCAGGACCCTGCCGTCCAGCCTGCCCCCATAGAAGTGGGGAACGAGGCCATTTATGCAGCGAAGAAGCGTACTCTTCCCGCTGCCAGACCTACCTGCGACTACGACGAATTCCCCCTCTGCTATTTCGAGGTTGACGCGCCTTAGAGCTGTCCTGCCGCCTAGGGCATATGTGAAGCTGACGTCTTCGAACACGATCACCTTGATCTCTTCCTCAGGATGGGTGCAAGATAGGCACAGGGAACTGCAAGGGCAAGGATCGGTCCCGAGGGCGCTATGAAGAGCGAGGCTCTTCCCCACGACAGGGCAGCGAAGAGGAACGTGAGGAAGGAGCAGAAGAGCAGATACCAGGCGGCGAGAGGAGTAAGCCTGGCGACGCGGGCCCTCTGGACCTGTCTACGGACGCAGCACCCATAGCCCCGACTCTCCATGGCCTCTGCGAGTTGTATGCTCCTCTCCAAGCTATTCATAACGAGGGGCACGGCTAGGGACGCATAGGCCGCAATCCTCCGAAGTCTCTTCGGAGAGTCGAAGTCGACTCCCCTCGACCTGAGAGAATCCCTGATCTGGCCGCCGTCAGAGACCAAGGTCGGGAGGAATCTGTATGAGAGCGCTAGGAGCAGCCCGAGCTCCTGCAAACCCCTAAAGGAGGATATTCTCCTGAGAATATGCTCCGGGCTTGTCGTCATGGTGAACAGGACAAAGCACAGGACGAGTGCCAGTAGCCTGAGCACCATCCTCAGCGCGGCCGAGATCGACTCCAAGGTCAGCCTGTAGCTGATCGTCCAGATGTAGAAGCGGATGTTCGTCCTGAGAAGTACGTGGACCCCATTCTGGTTAGCCAGTATGTTTATGGCGAAGACTATTGCAGAGAAGATGGCGAAGGCCCTCAAGAAGAGCATTGCCCTCCTCCAGAGGAGGGCTATACGCGAAACTGCAAGCAGCGTCGCCAGAACGCCGACCAATGCCAAAAGATCGGAGTACACGAGGGAGAGAAAGGCGAGTGAGCCGAACAGGGCCAACTTTGTCGCCGCGGGCATTTGGTGGAGGGTCGTTTCCATATCCTTGAATCCGAGGTCCATCATCTTCATTCCAGCGGAAGTTCGATTATTCCCGACGGAGAGAGCGCGAAGGCCGCGACGAACCGTGTCCTTTCGCTGCCAATCTCGTCGAGGGCCCGCCTCACCCATTTTCCGTCGGTGCCCAGGATAATCATCGTCCACAGATCCCGTGCCGGGAGGTAGACACACTGAACCGTGCATCCCTCGGCTAGAATTTCGCCGCTACTCGTGACCCCGTTCAGCCAAATCTGTCCTTCACGCAGAGTGGAGGGGTAGAGAACATTCTTTCCCAGATCGATGACCTGCTCGAAGAGAGATGCATCGTCCTTCGTCGCTAGAACTATGAGATTGCCCCTCAGCGACTCTAGGCGCACCGAGGTCTGCTCTACCACGGTTGGCCGCGGCGCCCCCTCTGCCCGTAGGCTCCTCCCCAGCCTTTGCGCGAGCTTCAGCAGGCCCCTGGATGCGGCTATCGTAGTGTTCCGCTTCCTGCCCTTTAGACCCACCGTAGCAATTGCGGGGTATCCTGAAAGGAAGCCAGGGGATCCCGAGTACCGTCCCCACCTGTGGTAGTCGATCTGAACAACCTCTCCCGGCCTCGGCCTGTACGTCGAGAGGCCTACGTCCATGAAAACCCCGTTCACGTAGTAGAGCCAGTCGGTCTTGTTCGAGACGGAGGATCTTAGGCCGAACATTTCGTACAGGAACATACCGCCGTACCTGGTCTCCACGTCGGTAACGTTTCTCAGCATCTCCATCACAGTTTGTCCAGGCGTCATCTCCCACGAGCCGAGGACCACCCTTCCAAAATCTCTGCTCACGACGAGGGTGACGTTGGATTCCGAGCTGCTAGTGGGGCGAGGGACCAGGTGTGGAATGACGAAGCCTACTGCAACAACGATGGCAAGTGCTCCGACGATCAGCCCTGCTCTATCCAACTCTGGCACCTGCTCTTCTCCGTAGAGCAAGAGCAAGCACAGCCGTCGGGACCAACAGGATCGGAGCAGGCGTTTCGGAGATCCCAGCCGTTGCGGGTCCAAGGAGTGCTGTTACGGCCAGTGCTGTTGGCCTTAGGCTTCCGTAAGGGTCGTAGAACTCGCCGGTGGTAGCGTTCTGCGTGGATAGGAGGTACGAGACGGGGTTGACCGTCCCCTTGGTCCACGGATCAGATGTCGGATCTTGGCCGGAGTAGACAATGGCCTGTATGGCGAGGGCCGTCGAGCTCACATCCGGCCTTGTTCCCCACATAGACTGGTAGAAGAAGCCTCCGTTGGTCGAGTTCTGGAACGACTTCAAGGCCTCTAGGGCCCTGCGTACGCATCCGGTGCAGGGGAGGGTTTGGCGGAGCGCCATTATCGCCAGAGAAATGCTGTTGGAGTCGGGACCCCAGCCCGGGGCATACTCGAACGATCCGTCGGGGAGCTGTGCCTGCTCGAGGTAGTCCCTCGCC
>CAYWSC010000085.1:0-7520 GCA_964460695.1 Hadarchaeota archaeon (SeqCode) | reverse complement strand
GCTCAGCTGTGATTGGCCCTGGGGATCCGATAGTCCATCACAAGATTTGTACCCGGGTTGACCACGAGGTGGAACTGGCCGTTGTCATCGGGGATCAGTGTAGGTATGTCCGGGGGGAAGATGCTCTGGAAAAGGTCCTTGGATACACGGTGATAAACGACGTGACTGCCAGGGATATGCAGAAGAGGGACATAGAAAGCAGGAACCCCTGGTTCAGGTCCAAGAGCCTTGACACATTCTGTCCTCTAGGACCATGGATAGTCACCTCTGAGGAGATCCCTGACCCTCAAAGGCTCTCCCTCGAGTGCAGGGTGAACGGAGAGGTTAGACAGCACGGCAACACACGGGAAATGATCTTCCCGGTAACTCAACTGATCGAGTTCATATCGGCTCACATGACCCTCGAGCCGGGAGACATCATAGCGACAGGAACCCCCGAGGGAATCAGCCCGATTAGGCCCGGAGACGTCGTTGAGTGCGAGGTCGAAGGGATAGGCGTCCTCCGAAACCCAGTTATCGATGACCCACAGAGAGGCAGCTAGAATTGCCCATCGAGCCCTCCAGGATTGAGGCCAACCTCTGCGATATGGTCGACATAGAGAGCGTGACGGGAAACGAGAACCAGCTCATGTCATACATTCAAGGCGTCCTCAGAGGGTACGGGATAACCTATACCGAGATAGAGATGGGAGACGGAAGGTACAATCTCCTCGCCAGCGTCGGCGAGGGCAGCCCCGTTCTCTGCCTCAACGCCCATTCAGACACCGTTCCACCCAGCGGCAGGTCGGTCGCTAAGTCCAGGGTAGAGAGGGGAGTCGTCTACGGATTGGGATCGTGCGACGACAAGGCCAGCATAGCTGCGATGCTCGACGCATTCCTCGAGCTCTCCAAGGAGGATCTTCGCGGAAGGGTGGACCTTCTGATCTCGGTGGATGAGGAGATCTCCAGCCAGGGCGTACGACGATGCATCGAGAAGGGGTATCACTGCGACTATGCCATCGTCGGGGAGCCCACAGGCCTTGACCCCGTCGTGGCTCACAGCGGGCTGATGTTCCTAGATCTGGTAGCCACTGGAAGCGGCGGACACGGCTCCTCTCCGTGGACCGGTAGGAATGCCATCGAGGAAGTCTTCCGGGCCTACAGAAGGCTGGAAGAGGTGGTCTCCTCATTTCCCTCCCACCCCGTTCTAGGTCCACCATCAACCAACCTAGGAGTGATCCGCGGCGGCGATGCCCCAAACAGAATTCCAGATAGATGCGAGGCCAAGGTTGATGTCCGGGTCATGCCGGGGACGTCGCTGTCAGCCGTGGAGCAGGCTCTAATAGATGCCGTTGCAGTTCTCGGGTCGAGTGTCAGGATCTGGAAGAGGGGCAAGCCTATGGAGGTGGCCCGGGATTCTAAGCTGCTCAGCACAATCGTGCAGAAGGTACGGGAGAGAACGGGCAGGGAGGCACGCCCCATCGGATTCAGAGGGTGGACAGAGGCAGATCCCTTTCGAAACGACATCAACGCCGACGCCCTTGTTCTAGGCCCTGGCCAGGTCGACAAGGCGCATTCACCCGACGAATCGGTGAAGCTGGCGGAGGTGGTGGATGCTGCTCACATCTACTTTGAGACTGCTCTTCAGCTGGTGGGTGTTGGTTGACCAGAATCGTCGAGGCCGAGGTTCTGCCTGTATCCGTCCCCTTCGTTGAGCCCTTTCGGATATCGGGCGGCGAGGCTACCCACGGGAGGCACGTGCTTCTTAGGCTGGTCTCGAGCGATGGAACCGTCGGATATGGAGAGTCAGCACCGCTTACCTCTTATTCCGGCCGAACCCAGGGAGAGGTAGTGAAGTGGCTCGAGGAGGCCGCCAAGAGGTTGATAGGGATCGACCCCCTCGACCTCAACGCCATCCACGGAGAGCTACTCCGCGGGACGGATCCCTTCGCCCTTGCAGCCGTCGACATAGCTTCACACGACCTTGCCGCAAGGATACTCGGAGTCGGCCTGTGCAAGCTTATGGGAGGCCCGCTTCAAACTTCGGTTGAGCTCTCCTGGGCCATCGGCTTCAAGCCTCCCGAATCGGTGGCGGAGGAGGCGAGGAGGTTCGCCAAGATTGGTTTTGGAACTGTGAAGATCAAGGTTGGCGAGGAGCCGGATGTAGATCTGGAGAGGGTTCGAGCCGCTAGAGAAGCCTTGGGCGACAAGGTGAAGCTGAAGGTGGACGCGAATCAAGGCTACGATCTCCAGACCGCCATTTCTATGGGAGAGAAGTTCGAAGAACTTGGTGTTTCGGTCTACGAGCAGCCTCTCCCGAGGCGCTGCTTCAGAGAATTCCACAAACTCAGAAAGGCAGTTGGTATACCGATCATGGCTGACGAAAGTCTCTTCTCGCCCAAAGATGCGATCAGAATCGTCCGGTTCCGGTTGGCCGACATTCTGAATATCAAGATCATGAAGCTCGGGGGACTTGTCCCCTCACGAAGGGTTGAGGCGATCGCTAGTGCCTCCGACACGCCGTGCATGGTTGGGAGTATGCCGGAGCTGGGCGTCGGAACCCTGGCAGGGATCCACTTCGCGTGCTCCTCGCACGTGTTCAGATACGGCGCCGAGCTAATAGGGCCATGGATGTTCCGAGACGACCTCCTCGAGAACAAGCCGCTGCTGAAACAGGGAAGGGTCTTCCTGCCCGACGGACCTGGACTCGGAATAGAGGTGGACGAAGGCAAAGTGGAAAGATACCGGGACGGATAGGGCGTATCATGCGTAGGTCTGTCACGCTCTCCATCGTAATCTGCGTTGCCCTGACAATCCTAGCTGCAACACTTCTCTATCACAGAGCCCCGTCCAGCAAGCCCCCGCCCGCACCGAAACAGAACGAGACGGCCACCGGCCCCAAGTACTACGGATACTTCGAGGTGTTCGACCACTTCATCTCGACGGTCTTCAGAGACGCCCTTCTCTCCAACCCAAACCTATCCGGATACACATGGTCAGAAAACTCCGCCCACATCAGAAATGCGGCGCTTCAGTCAAACACCATAGTTGTTCCCCACTCCGTGGAGAATCCGAGGGCCTATCTCTACGATCCTGAGTACCTGAAGACGTGCAGGGAGGAAGGGCTAAGCATCGTCCTCTTCGTCAACACCGTGGCAAAGTACTGCTACTTCTACGATCCTCGCCCGTGCAGCCTAGAGGAGAAGAAGAAGCTTCTGGTAGAGGAGATGACGCCCTATGAGGAGCGGTTCCGTCCCTTCCGGGACCAGATAGTCGCGGTCTACGCGTACGACGAGCCGTGGGTTCGTCCCTTGAACGTCACGAGGCAGATGATACAAGACATCTGCGACGCGGCCCGATCCGTTTTCTGGGAAGAGCCAGTGATCGTCATGTTTCACAGGCAGGGAAACACCCTCAGGTTCACCGCTCCAAACGGATCGATCGTTTCATACGACCAGTGGGTAAAGGACATGCCGGAGGCCTGCGACATCGTCGGCGTGGATCCTTACTTCTACGCGTTTCACGACAATCAGACACCTGACTACAGGCACACCGGTGACAAGGGAATTGTCGAAAGCGATGTCTCATGGGCATGCTCCTTTGGAAAGCCCGTTGCCCTTGTCGGCCAGGCATTCGACCCGGGGTCGGCCCTGTTCTTCGACCGCGACAACACGGACCCCATGTTGGACATATCCCAAGGATTTGAGAACGTGCAAGAGGGATCCCTCCCAGAAGGCTGGATGTCTGCCGGCGACGGAATATCGGTGACGGATGTTGCATCCCATCGGGGAAACAGATCCCTCTCATTCAACCCTGGCAGCGGATCCTCGGTAGCGTTCAGCTTTCCGCCTGTACACAGTGTGACGATATCCTTCTACGCCGCCTTCCAGGAGTCGCCATCGTTCTGGATAGCCGTCGGGGATGGCCAAGACAGGCCTGCAAGGCTTGGCTTCGCCGGTAGGGAGATGGTGATCGACGACGGATCCAAGGTGGAGGTGGTCAACAAGTCGGTTGACGTTTCACCCAGGACTTGGCACTCGATCACCATCTACGTGGACGCAGACTCGAATAGGTGGACGGTGTGGTTCGATGGAGATCCCCAGACGCGACTGCCGTATGCGTCTCTGCCCACAATCTTCTCGACTGTGACGTTCCTAGAGGCCGGGTCGAGGGGAAAGGTCTTCATCGACGACGTGAGGGTTCAGCGCTCCTGGTCTCCGATACTGCCTGACCGCGACGAGACGATGCTCTACTACCGGGTGGCCAGGTCCCATCCCCAGGTGGAGATGCTCCTGTGGTACAACTATCCCCACTCCTTCGCCTCCTCTCTCGTCAGGGACAGGGAGGCGTACCAGGTGGCGGACATATGGGAGGTGCAGAGAGAGATATGGAACTCGATACGAGGCCAGCGCGGCTGATCGAGAGAAGAGTGCTGTTGATAACCCTCGCCGCTTTCATCATCCTGCCCCCGGCACTTGGCAAGGTCGACTTCTCGCTTAGCCCCCTATCCATCTCGGCTCCAGGCCTATCGTCACCATGCTGCATAGCCTATCTCGGCGGCGGTAGATGGGTGGCAACCGACACGGGCAACGACAGGGTCGTGATCCTTGGATCAAGTCTCGAGGTTGAGAAGTGCCTCGAGGGCATTTTCAATCACCCGCGGGGCGTTGCGGTTGGGCCAGAGGGAAGGATATGGGTTTGCGACAGTGGAAACAACCGAGTCGTTGTGCTATCGGCAGACCTAGAGTTCCAATTCGCCTTTGGGAGAAGCGGAACGGCGGAGGGCCAGTTTGACCTCCCATGGGGGATAGCCGTTCGTCCCGATGGAGTCGTGGCTGTTTCCGACACGTTGAACAGACGCATCCAGATCTTCAACCTCTCGGGTACCTTTCTTCAGGCCATAGGCAGGTGGGGAACCCAGCCCGGCATGTTCGACGGGCCTCTCGACCTGGCCTTCGACCAAGAAGGCAGGTTGTTCGTCGTGGATTCGTACATGGAGGCGGAGGGATACGTCCGGAGAGTTCAGATCTTCAACCCAGACTTCTCCTTCAACCGGACCATATGGGACATTGAGAGCAGGCTGAGGTTCCAAAGGCCCGTCGGCATAGGCATTTCTCCCGGCGGAACCATTGCAGTCGCCGACTTCTTTGCCCACAGGGTCTATCTCTTTGACGCTGCCGGGGAACACATGGGCGGGTTCTCCTCTATACCGGGGCAGCCCCGTCTGTTGATGCCCTTCGACGTTGCGTTCTCCGACGGGTCGTCGGGCTCAGAGATGATGGCCGTACTTGAGAAAGAGCCCGCGAGGGTGCGGGTTTTGGATTTTTCAATTCCCGAGCTGTACTCCTCATTACCCGCTGTCATCCTAGCTCTTTCGGGCCTCCTGGTCGGGTCCAAGCTAGACGCCTTAGCAAAAATATTTACATTCCCCCCAGCTGGGACCTGCCGTGGTCCAGATGCAGAGGAAGATAGTAGTCGACGCGGGAAACCATGACAGGCTTAACTGCCCTGTGAGCCTCCTCCTGCCATCCGTCGAGACCAAGGCGCTGCTGCTTGACGAGAATGGCGAGCAAGTCCCATGCCAGCTCGAGCAGGTCGAGGGACAGACCATCCTTTCCTTCCTGGTGAAGAATCTTCCGGCCGGCGAGAAGGCCGAGTTCTCCCTGCAGACCGACAAGAAGGGAGAAGAACCATCGTTGGCAAAGCTCTCCCCCAGGGAGAACGCACTGGACGTAGTCATATCTGGTAAGCCGTTCACCAGCTATGTCTTCCAAGGCGATGATCTGGTCAGGCCCTACCTCTTTCCCGTACTTGCCCCCTCCGGTGCGAAGGTGACCCGGTCATTCCCAATGATCGAGGGGGTCCCCGGCGAGACAAGTGATCACCGCCACCACAGATCGATGTGGATTGCCCATGGCGATGTCAACGGAGTCGACAACTGGAGCGAAGAAAAGGGACACGGCTCGACTGTTCACCGCGAGTTTCTCGCCCAAATCTCCGGACCCGTGTATGCTAAGATCGCAACCCTCAACGACTGGGTGGGGCCGGATGGAAAGAAGATCCTCGAACAGAAGAGCGAATTCACGTTCTACAACGTGGCGGACGGCGGGAACATCATGGACGTTGTGGTTACCTTCGAGGCGACGGAAGGCGACGTGGTTTTCGGGGACACCAAGGAGGGAGGAATAATCTCCGTTAGGATGGCAAGCTCTATTGACGTTCCACGCGGGGGAAGAATAGTGAACTCCTACGGAGGAATCAACGAACAGGAGACCTGGGGGAAGAAGGCCCATTGGTGCGACTACTACGGCCCAACCGAGGGCAGGGTGGCTGGCATAGCGATCTTTGACCATCCCGACAACTTGAGGCACCCGACCAACTGGCACGTCAGGAACTACGGCCTAATGACCGCGAACTGTTTCGGCCTCTCCTATTTCTACAGGGACAAGGACATCCGCGGCGACTACACCCTGAAGGCTGGAGGAACTCTCGTCTTCAAGTACAGGGTCTACGTTCACGACGGGTCGACCCAGGAGGCCTCCGTGGCCGAGAAGTACCATGACTTCATAAATCCCCCTATCGTCCAGCTCGAGTAGGCTCCGGTAGCACTCTACTGACGGGCAGCCCCGGAAATGGGAGCGACTTTTCAGCCTCCCGTCAAAAAAGAGTTAGATGAGACTGGTCGAGAGGGGGCTCCTCCTCGAAGAGCAGAAAGTCCTAGTCGTGGCCGATCTTCACATAGGCTACGAATTCGAACTCTCCGAGGCCGGGGTCAAGATCCCCTCCCAGACGGGGGGAATGAAGTCGAGGCTCATCAAGATGATCCGTGAGGTGAAACCAGAAGAACTCATCGTACTCGGAGACTTCAAACACAACATACCATACGTTGGGACCTGGGAGTACGAGGAGCTGGAGAGGTTCGTCAGGGACCTCCCCGTTCGGGTTACAATGATTCGTGGAAACCACGATGTTGATCTTCAGTCAATCCTCCATTCTGAGAACGTTCGGTTCGGCGACCCGAGAGGCGAGATAAGGGGCTCGGTTGGACTCTTCCACGGCCACGTCTGGCCGAAGAGGGAACTCTTCAAGTGCAAGTATCTGGTTATGGGTCATACCCATCCCGCCGTTCTCCTCAAAGAGTCACTTGGCCTTGAGACTAGGCTGAGCTGTTTCGTCCAATCGAGGCCCATATGGAGCAAGCTCATAGAGAGGTACCCAGGTGAGCTAGGATCATACAACCCCGAACTGAAGGTCATAATCCTTCCCAGCTTCAACAAGCTGCTAGGCGGCACCGCCCTAAACGTGGAGGAGCCTCTAGGACCGCTGGCGCGGCGTTGTCTAGACATCCCAAACTCAGAGATCATCCTGGAGGACGGTACTATCCTGGGCACCCTCAGGCACATCAGGGAGGCAGCCGGATCGCACAGCGGAGGGGAGGATCCAGAAAAGATGGAGAGGGGCCTGTGAGAGGAGCAGTCGTTCTGGCGGGGGGCGAGGCCAGGCGTTTCGGGGGAGTCGACAAGCTCTTCTTAAGGACTGGG
>CAYWSC010000084.1:0-7777 GCA_964460695.1 Hadarchaeota archaeon (SeqCode) | reverse complement strand
GTGGACTCGTCGACGCGGTGGGCCCTTATCCCCGGGACGTCTTCCAGGAGGTCCCAGAAGTAGTTCATCGCCTTCCTGATCTCGCGGCACCTCTCGTCGTAGTACCTGAGCTGCACCCTGCCCACGGCCGAGCTCAGCTGGTGCATTCGGTACTTGTACCCTCCCAAGGGCAGCCCCCATATCTTGCGGAGATAGGGCGTCTTCATATCCGGGCCGAACCTCTCGTAGTGTCCGAATGCTATGGCACGCTCGTATATCTCCTCGTCGTCGGTGACGAGCATGCCGGCCTCCCCCGCTACCAGGGACTTGCCGCTCATCAGGGACATGGCGCCGACGTGGCCGATGGACCCGAGCTTGCGTCCCTTGTAGAGCCCGCCCTGGGCGTGGGACACGTCCTCTATCACCTTCAGGTCGTGCTTCCTGGCGATCTCCATTATGGGGTCCATGTCGGCCGGGTGTGAGAGGTAGTGTACGACCAGGATGGCCTTTGTGTGGTCTGTGATCCTGTGCTCTATGTCCGCGGGATCTATGCAGAGGGTCTCAGGGTCGACCTCGGCGAAGACCACCGTCGCGCCCAGGGAGAAGGCAGGCAGGGCGGAAGCCCAGTAGGTGAGGCTGGGACAGATCACCTCGTCGCCGACACCGACGCCGCAGCCGTACATCGCCGCGTGGATCGCGGCTGTCCCCGAGCTAAAGCCGAGGGCGAATCGGGTCCCCTGCCACCTGGCGAACTCCTCTTCGAACTTCATAGTGACGTCGGTTCCGGACATGGCTCCGCGTCGAAGGACCTCCAAAACGGCCTCCTCTTCCTCCCTAGTTATGATCGGCCAGTCAAAGACATCGCCGGGATCCGATTTCACCGCCCTGGGTCCCCCGAGAAGGGCAAGATCCGACATCTTCTGTTCACTCCGCATCAGTGCGGCACCTGCTGCTTAATAATCTGCCTCGGGACTGCGGACGCCCTCGTAGAGACCTGGGCATCGCCCCCGACTAATCGCTTTTCTGTACGTAAGAGTTTTCAAGGCGTAAACATATCTGTTTACCGACCATGCAGGTTCAAGTCAGGCTGCCAGAGGCGACTGTTAGGGAGATCGACAGATGGGTGAAGGCAGGGCGTTTCAAGAGCCGGAGCGACGCGATACGGTTCATCTTAGAACTGTATAGAGAACGAGAAAGGACCCTCAAGTTCTACGAAACACTCATGGAGAGGAGTAGGGAAGCGAGGGAGAGGCCCGAGATTCTAATCCCCCTCGAGGAAGTAGGTTGAGCTACACCGTCTTCCTGCATCCCAAGGCAAGGCAATCTCTGGAAAGACTCCGAGAGGCGCAGAGGAAGCGGATTGTCAACCGGCTGAAGGAGCTGGAGACGGATCCTAAGAAGGGGAAACTCCTGAAGTTGGGCAGGTTCTACAGCCTCAGGATAGGCGACTACCGTGCGATCTACGAGGTCTGGGAGGACCAGGGGAAGGTCGTCGTCCTCCACATCGGGCACAGACGCGGGGTTTATGACGAGTTCATCCGTTGGATCTAAGATGACATAATCTTTGAATACCGGAGTCTGAACGGATTCATAGGTCATCGGGACTTCAGAGAAGCTAGACGCTGCTGGGCCTCCAAGGATCACGGTGTCCCTCTAGGGCCTTACTGGGCGCCTCGTCTCCCCCCTTGCTGTCCAATATCGCTTCGTCACCACAGAGCGGCGCAGTTTCCCTCGCATGCTTCGAACTGGATGTCTGTTGATGTCTACGGAGCTCTTTTTTGGGCAGTGCCCTTGGTCTGCGGGTGAGGATCCATCCGGATCGCTTGAAGGGGAAAACTACTTCTAGGACATCCCACCGGGGGCGCCAGGGCTCGACATGGCGAGGACACGTTACCACGGAACGCTAGAACCGCTACGGCCAAGATCCAACACTATCCTGTTCCACGACTGGAGATACGTCTACCACGGCACGCCCATATGGAAGACCCAGAGCGGGGAGTACCTCGGCCTCTGGAGCCAAGGACAGGTCCCGCGGCTAGCCCGGAGGGGCCAAGATATACCGATGGGGATAGAGATAAGGGCTCTACCCGGGGTTAAGGGCAAGCCGTTCCTCGTCCCGGACAGACCTTGGGAAGGAGCAGTGCTCTCGCCAACGGTCATCCGGACTGGCGAGACCTACAGGCTCTGGTACGAGTGCGTACCACCGTCGGACTTCGGGACGGAGCGCGCCGGCCACTTTAACGTCCTCTGCTATGCGGAGTCGCGGGACGGTGAGAGCTGGGAGAAGCCCTCCCTCGGGCTGGTCGGCTTTGGCAGATCCAAGGATAACAACATTGTCTATGGAGGCGAGATGGCCGCCGGCCACGGGTACCACGGCGGAAGCGTCTTCCTCGACCCCTCGGCCGGGGAAGGGGAGAGGTACAAGCTGATCCACCTGGGGTTTCTGCGGGACGATGAGTTCGAGAGGATCGCCGCCGAGCGGGGCGGGGAGGTGGACCCGATGGTGAGGAGGGGGCACATCCACTCTGCCGTCTTCGGGGCGACGTCCCCCGACGGGCTGCGCTGGACCCCCATCGAGGAGCCCCTCTGCCTCCAGAACAGCGATACCCAGAACATCGCCTACTACGACGAGTCCCTGGAGCGCTACGTTGCCTATATGCGGATGTGGGTGATGAACAGGAGGTCCATCGGCAGGTCCGAGTCGAGGGACTTCCGGCGCTTCCCTCTTCCCGAGACGCTGGTCTGGCCCGGGCCGGACGTCGGCCCCTCGGATCTCTGGTACTCAAGCGGCAAGACGAGGTATCCTGGTGCGCCTGACCACCATCTCATGTTCGCCTGGAGGTGGAACGTCGCAACGGACAGGTTCCACGTTCACGTGCTTGCGAGCCCCGAGGGGGTCATCTGGACGAGGCCTTTGTCGAGCGAGGTTCTATCCCCTGGCCCCGACGGGAGCTGGGACGCGGGCGGCGTGGTAGCCGGCTGCGGAATGGTGGAGATCGGCCGAGAGGTCGCTGTGCCGATAGTGGGGTTTCACATACCTCACAAACACACCCGGTGCGTGCCCCTCGGAAGGATAGCATGGGCCAAATGGCCCAAGGATAGGATCATCGGCCTAGTCGCACCGGAGCAGGGCAAGTTCAGGACCATGCTGCTTCGCGTCAAGGCGAGGGGTCTGCGGGTCAACATCCGCACCGCCGAGGCCGGAGAGGCGAGGTTCGGTATTAGCGACGAAGCGGGGAGTTTTCTCGAGGGACGGTCACCGGAGGACTGCGATCCTCTTTCTGGTGACTTCTACGATAGGGAGGTCACGTGGAGGGGAGACCCCGCAATAGACCACGAGGGGCCCATCGCGGTCCACGTCAGGATGAGCCACGCCGAGCTCTTTTGCATGCGGTTCTCATAGCTGCGGGCCGGATCGCTTCCAGAGGTGAAGCCGCTAACAGGTTCGGGAAGGAAACAACTCTTTCTGGTCGATCGTTGTAGGCGAAATGGTGGCAGGGATGGCGTTGACCCTTGTACAGGGAGGGGCTGCGAGGAGCCGGATCGTTGTGGGCGAGGACGCCCCAGAATTGGCGAATGCGGCGGCCGAGGATCTACACCACCGCATCCAGCTGGCAAGCGGGGCGGTAATACCGATATCGGAGGGAAGGACCGGCCCCGGCCAGGAGGAGGCGGTCATAGTTGTTGGCTCGGGATCGCTGTCGAGAATTCTCGGCGTGGACGGCCGGACGCTAAGGGAGGAGGAGTTCGTCGTCAGGACCCGGCCTCTCTACCTTGTTCTCGCTGGGAGGGATACGGAGATCGACGGACAGCTGGCTGACAGGGGTATGCCAACCTTATGGGCGGTGGCCCACCTCCTCGACAGGTACCTAGGAGTCAGGTGGCTCTGGCCGGGAGAGGCGGGCACATTCGTTCCCAAGAGAAGGACCTTCGAGGTTCCAGAGATCGATGAGCGGCTTAGGCCGTCGCTAGAGGCCAGAGTCCTCTACTCCCTCCTGGGGCCGAGGCCTGGCGTTGAGCCTATGCTCAAGGGAGAAAGGGCAGAGAGGTTCGCACGGGAGGCGAAGGTTTGGATGCAGCACCACTTGCTGGGATCGAGGTGCAAGCTGACCTTTCCTCACTGCTTCGCCCAATGGTGGAAGAGGTACCACGAGGATCATCCAGACTACTTCGCCGTATGTCCACCAGCATACAGCCAGCCCTGCCCGAGCGAGGATAGGGTGAAGCTCAACCTTGGCAACCCCGCCGTCGAAGACAAGGTCATAGCCGAGTGGGAGGAGGCGGGTAGGCCAGAAAGCTGGTGCGTCGGACCAAACGACGGCGCCGGGTTCTGCGTCGGCGAGGCCACAAGGGCGATGGACGACCCGCCAGACCAGCCCACAATGGACACATGGGAGGGAAAGGCGAAGCTGGGAACGAGGTACGTGAAGTTTTGGAACGGGCTGATAACCCGTATGAGGCAGAAAATCCGAAGGTAAGGCTCTCCAGCTTTGCGTAATACGGATACCGAGACCCTCCCACACGGGTCAAGGTCGAGGACGGAATACACCTACCCTTGGTACACACGTGGGAGGCGTACGAGGAGTGGCTGGGATGGATACGGGCCGGGATCAAGATGTACTTAAGGCCGTACTGGTGGAATACTGGAGCCATCGCCCCCCACATACCTCTCCACAAGACGGGGAACTACTTCAAGTTCGCCTACCAGAACGGGATGAGGGGGTTCTTCTTCGACTCGCTCCTCGGCTACTGGGCGATCCAGGGGATAAACTACTACCTGATCGGGCGGCTCTCGGTCCGGCCTGAACTCTCCGTTGACGATGTGATAGACCAATGGTACTCGGCCTTCGGCAGGGCCAAGGGCGCTATACGTAGATACATTGACTTCTGGAAGGAGTTTACAGAGAGGGCCAGGTCCCCGATCTACGCCGGAGGGGCGGTGCTACAAGAGGGCGGCCTGTTCGAGGAGGTCGTGAAGGGGCATGGCTGGGACGCCCTCCCCTACCTTATCACCGAGCAGATGATTGCGAGATCTAGGGAGATGCTAGACGAGGCCAGAAAGCTGGAGGACGACCCCGATGTGAGGAGAAGGATAGACTTCCTGGAGGACGGCCTTAGACACCTCGAGGCAATCGGCTCCTCATATTGGCGGACGGGAAGATGCGTCCAGAGGGCAAGACCGTCGAGCAGATCAAGAATAGCTACCAGCAACTCCAGACGCTGCGCCGTCAGCTGAAGGAGAGGCACGTCATATGGGGGGAACGTCCAGAACTGGGTGGAGAGGCACTGGAAGATCAAGACGTCGCTGGACTCGGCGGATTGGACGCTCGGAACCGAGTGCACCAGGTATCAGAGACTTCCCTAGAAAGACCGTACATACGTTATCCGCCGCTGACGGTCCAAATGGAGGAGCTCCTGCGACTCTCTCAACTTCCCTCGATTATGCACTATGGCCAGGCCGGACAAACCAGTAACCCTTTAGAGTACCCCTGCTTTCCCGTGGGGAGGTGCGGAATCAGTCTTTCGGCCGTCACCATCGGCGGCGCGTCGGATTGAAGGTGGCTTCCCGCCCGATCATGGTGGCTACACTAACTGCCATCGCACTGGTTGTCGGTCTGAGCTATTTCCTGCTGGGGACTCGGGGAGCTGTCCTGCAGCGGAACACGTCGCTGGGGACTTCAACTGGAAGGCCGTCTCCCCGTGGTTCACTGGTCACCGTCACTGGCCGTGGATTTGAAGTAACGTATGAAGATGTCCTCTATGAATCCACATGGCCTATCGAGCGGTGGATAAAGCGTAACATCATCGTGCGAAGCAAGTCGACTCAGAGGCTGGAATTAGAGTCAAGGTTTCTCATCCACGAGACTGGGCGGGAAACCGAGCCATGGGAGCTCTTTACCTACTTGGACCCAGGGGAAAGCGAGAACATCACATACTTTCTGGACGAGCTCAGGACATGTCTGTCACCCCAAGACATGGAAATCGCTGCAGACTACAACTTCACCGTTACGGCTTCGGTGTGGCCAAGAGGGAATCCATCGGCAGGTGTCACGGTTACGCTTCGTCACCTGGTTCACGTCGTACCCATCTCAAGCCTGCCCACGAACTCCTACATACGCGGCTATGTCTACGACAGGGAAACCGGCAATCCGATTGCCGGTGCCGATATAGTCCTCAAAGGTGCGGACGGGATTCCCGAGTACAGGACAACCTCGGCTAGCGACGGAAGCTACAGTCTGGCATGCTACGCCTATAGGTATCAGATGAGCCGCGAGCCGCACAAATACAACCTCGCCGTGATGCGTCCGGGCTACATGGCAGTCAACAAGGTCCTCGAGCCGGTTGAGGGCTCCACCTTGCAGGTAGATGACATCTACCTCGAAAGGCTTGCTGACGGCCTCTACTACGAGCTAATGGATAGGTACAGCACAAACCTGACAATCTACAGAGGTGACGTAACGCTAGACGAGCAGCGGTTCGTCATCTCGCAGGGGCACGTCGAGATGGATCTTACTGAAGATGTGATCAGGAACCGCTCTCGCATCTACCTCTTCGACATGAGTGGGAAGAGCCTCAGGAAGCTCTGGGACTACCCCATAGGGGATGAGGCTTGGGATGTTGACATCTCTGACGACGGCAAGTACATTGCTGCGACGCTGACTTACTCCGGAAGGGTGATACTGCTGGACGAAAACGGCACGCTACTGTGGGAGAGGAGTTTGATCGAACTGCCTGGCGACCCGACGAACCCTGCCTATACGGTAACGCGCTGCCTTCGAATCTCACACAACGACAAGTACGTTGCCGTCGCCGCGGGTTGGGGATGGCTCTATCTCCTGAACCTCTCGACGGGCGAACTTGTCTGGTCGAGCTTTCTCGAGGGACATATCAGGCGAATGGAATTCAGTAGGGATGACGCGCATATTTACGCTGGAAGTGGCGCTGGGCTTTACAAGATCGACATCGACGGCAGCATCATATGGCGTTCGGAGATAGAGACATGGCCCATGGATCTTGTGGTAACGCCGGATGAGTCCCTCATTGCGACGGCCAGCAAGATCGGCAAGCTCTATGTCACGGCGGGCAATGGCAGCGCCCTCTGGTACTTCGACACCCGGGGAGGAATGAAGGGTTGTGCAATATCACCGGACAAGGATATGGTCGTGGCCACTTCCGGCGGGCCATTCTCCACAGCTGCTTTCGACATGGCGGGAGAACTGCTCTGGTTTCTCGACTGGGCCGAGGATTCCATCATGTTTACAAGTGACGGGAAGTACATCCTCGCGGGAGCCAGTATACTCAACCGAGACGGCGAGCTTGTGTGGTTCTACCCCGAGCTGCAGCTGGGTGCGGCGCCGCTCAAGCACTTCTCATACATCACTCGCGACAACTCGAAGATAGTCGTGGGGGATGGATACGGAAACCTCTACCTATTTGAACGGGGGATACCTGACGTGCAACCCACTTCAGTTGCAGTCCTGCTTGCAGCAGTCGCCCTCGTCGAAGTCTCACAGAGCCTCAGGAAGAAGGCCCGGGTGCTGATAGGCCGGCCGCTGTCCCGCATACAAGTGCGGCTGAGCGGGGGATAATCCTCGCAGCGCTAGCGACCAGTTAGTTCTCGCTATCAGCAAGAGATTATGTCGCTGGTTCCGGCTCTGTGGGCGCGGAGAGGAGCCTTCGCCACCTATCCGTATCGGTTTTGGGACTGCTACTGGTGCTCAGCTTTCTTCTTCCCTCTGACCTTGCAAGAGAGCCGAAGATGGGCCCCTGCGACGAAGAAGGTTCGGGTCCTCTACGT
>CAYWSC010000083.1:0-7808 GCA_964460695.1 Hadarchaeota archaeon (SeqCode) | reverse complement strand
ATGTGAACAGGGGGTCCTCCCTGAAGAAGCCGGGCAGGGGGCAGATCGCCGGCTGGACCGAGCCTACGAGGAGACAGCTGATCCGCTCATCGCCGAGAACCGTGGCAGAGCAAATGGCGACTAAGAGAAATGCAAGCGCAGAGCCGCACAGGGAGCGGCGCATCGAATCCTTCCCAGCCAGTCTTGGCGCTTCACTCATAAAAGCATTGTCCAAGAAAGCCAAGAAAGAGGCGTATCTCACGGAAGAAGGGACTCTGTGTCTAGATGAAGATATGTTGGGGCACATCCCGGCCCTAGCAAGCCTATCTTCGGACTTCAATTTCTTCTAGCCAGCCGCGGCATAGGAATCAGCTTCGAGCCAAGTCTGGCAGGCGTGAAACCTCTAGACCCACCTCGACTCGTTGCCGCCCGACGCCGGGGACCAGGGATATATGTTGCCACCTCATGCTAAGCGCACTTGGATAGATGGCTGTCCAGTGGGTTACGGCTGGGTCATTCACGCCGGTTCAGACGGTTCAGACCGGATGTTGCGTAGAATGATCCTGGAGAATCGGTATGCAATCTCCTCCATCCCCCGTGGTGAAGGATGCACCAGGTCGACCGAGAGACCAGGGATAGACCTTAGAAGCCGCCTCCCGTCCAGGTGAACAAGCCTAGGCGAACCAATCTTTCGCACGACCTCTCTGACTACGCGTCTGAACTCCGCGTTGCGGGCAGGGTTCGCGCCCAGATCGGCGGCGAAGGTGAACATGTCGGTGCAGAAGACCCACTTGTCCGGGTGGGCCTCGACGATCCTCGAGACGAAGTACTCGACCCTTCTTCTGAACTCCTCGACTGTGAACTCGGGGCGATAGACCATGTTTATCCCAAGCTCTAGGGTCGCGAGGTCCCAGTCATCGCGGCCCGCTATGTAGTCTGCCAGTTGGGGTTCGCAGTGAGCGCCGCCGCCAAATCCAAGGTTTATCAGATCCAGGCCCAGGGACTGGGCAAGCCTCATGGCCCAGGTGCCGGATGGCCGCACTGCCGATGATCCATGGGTGATAGAGGAGCCATAGGTCAAGACCTTCCTACCAGGAACCTGCGAGTCATCGGGTGTAGATGTCTCTCCCTCTAGCGCGACGAGCTGGACGGGTTGTGAGTATGGAAGGATCACCCTGACGAGTTCCGGGTCAAAAGGAAGATTGCGGTCCCTTGAAATCTTCTTCAAGACCTGAATGCTCTCCAGTTGGCTGGCCTCGATACGCGTCTCGCCGGGCTGGACCACGTGCCAGGAAAAGAGGAACGGCCCTCTGAACACCTCTAAAACCGACGGACCTGCCTCCGTCCTGAGGGTCACGGCTGCGGTGTCTCCTTGGAGGTTGAAGCGTACCTCTGCTCCTGCCGGGTACAGAGCGGCAAGTCTTGCGCTGTCGTTCAACGACTCTCTAAGGTTGTTTGGGATGCGCGTCATGGAAAGGGCCCCACCGTCCCCGGCGGGAATCAACTCCTCCACATTGTAGAGTTCGACGTTCTTGTAGATCAATCCTCCACCACCAATTGAAGTCTTCCACGCTACAGATGTCTGACTAGGAGATTCCTGTCCGCCTAGAAGTCTCCTAGGGTGGGAGCCGCGAAAAACGGGCTGAATACATATCTTTCCAGGTCCTCCTACGACTGGGAAAGCCTCGTTCTCCCTACTGTCCTGTAGAGCCTCCTCCTCACCATCAGCGTCCACAGAACAAATCCCGAGAAGAGCGTGGCCGACAGGGTGAGTGTGCATTCGACGATGCCGATCCAGAAGAGGGCCCAAGAAGAAGTCACCAAGAAATACACCGTCAGCCAACCGACGATCCATATGTCAGCTCCCTGATATGATACAGCCCGCTGAACAACATCTAGGCTCGCTCGGTTATGTGACATCCGCGAGGTCATGGCAATGGGTCTAACGTCTTTCCTGTTTCCCGTGGCCGACAGGGCCGCTTCGAAATCCAGGCGCCGCTCTCCTCCTCCATGGCAATACTTAAGTGTGTGAAACACCGCCAAGGGGATGGAAAGATAGCCAACCACGGAACGGGACTCTCCAGATGGCCCGCGTCGCTTTGACCTATCGAATTCCATTCATATCCAGGGTCACCATGCTTCCGCGCTTTGCAAGGTGGCTTGCCTCGCTATCGCAGCCCCCCAACTCTAGGCTTCTGAATGAGCCTGAGATGAACGGGGCTGTAACGTGGGACTACGATAGACATGGCTGGATCCCGTGGATGGAGTTCTTCTACGACTGGCGATTCGGTGACATCACCGGGGATGGCAGGATCGACATGATCCTGACCTGTGGTTCCCATCTCCAGGTCGCATATCTCCACGATGGCTCGGTTCTTTGGAGGTACGAGGATCCCAAGTCAACCTGCCTGGACATAAGGATGGACAGCAACTTCCCGATCTACGACCTAGACGGCGACGGGCGCATGGAGCTGGTGGGGCCCCGCAGGATCGGCGGCCGGCTTCATCTCTGTCTGATCGACGCGCTCACTGGGGAGACGAAGAAAAGCGTTCCCTACCCCGATCGGGATACGATGCCAAAGAACGCGCAGGGCGGACATTTCAGATCGTCCGTGTCGATCGTGAATGCCTTGGGACGGGCCAACAGGCGAGAGGTCCTCGTCGGCTGGGACTACCGTTCGGTGACCCTTCTGGACGCGGATCTGGAGACTCTCTGGAAGCTCGATCTTTCCCGTGTCGGTGGCCGAAGGCACACGACGATGGGACATACCCCCGACGTGGCCGATATCGACGGGGACGGACGTGATGAGGTGCTGGCCGGCTCTTGCCTCATCGACCACGACGGGACCCTCTCCTGGGTTGCCCCCGACTTGGAAGCGCTTCTCAGGGACGGCCACGCGGACAGCGTTCGCATTGCCAGCCTTGACGGAGAGCCAAGGATCCTGATGAGCACAGGCGCGTATTGTTTCTCGCGCCAGGGCGAGCTTCTCTGGGGCATCGATGGGCTTAGGCACGGGCAGGCGCTGAGGGTAGGGAAGATCAGGGATGATCTGGCCTGCCGCCAGGTCGTGGTCTACGAAGGCGCAAGCAGAGGAGACCCACGAGCCAAGGACAGGGTGCTTGCCCTCGACGCCGACGGCAATCTGCTCTGGAGCTTCGAAGTCGTCCAGCCCGATATGCAGGAGGGCGGATTCGGATTCTGGCTTGGCGACTGGAACGGCGACGGGCTGGACGAGGTATTCGTCAATGATCGTGAAGAGGTCGTCGTGCTCGATGGCTGGGGAAGGACTGTGGACAGGATCCCCGGCCACTTGGTCTATGTCTTCGACCTCGTGGGCGACAGACGCTCGGAAGCCGTTGTGCTGACGGACATAGGGCCGGGCATGGAGCTGCGCGTAATGGCCAACGATCGGCCCAACCCCAATCCCGCCACAAGCAGGGTCGTCAGGAAGCGAAGGACGACGAAGGAAATGTACAACGCGACACGCTACTGAGCAGCTCGCGGAAGGGATAACTCACCTGCACGCGCAGAGCCTGGTGGGAAGGGGCCATGCACATTTTGAAGGTGAGTTCGACGGGCATCGGCAGCTTTGATGGCGGAGAGTACGGTAAACATACAGACATGTCTCCTTGCGGCGGATCTTGGTCTCAGAGACAGAGTAGCCACCTCCAAGTCCGCTGAACACAAAAAATAGAATTCGTCAAAGCTTAGCCTGTGTTCTCCAACGCGCACGGCCACCGGCCGCTGCTCATAGGGGGCTCGATGAAGCTGGCAAACGGCGAGGAGATAGAACACGTTGGGTACAAGCCATGGCTCATATGATATGCGGGTGCACGTGCCCAGGCACGTTGGCGGTGTTTCACAACTTAAGGAGAGTATCCAGACCAGCGCGAAGGTTGCGCTTCGCATCGTCAAGATGGCATACCTTGTGCCATCTGGGAACCTCGTGTCCGCAGCGCTGAATGAAAAAGAAATCCATCCCTGAACAAGTATCATTTGTGTTGCCACAGAGCGGTTCACTCTTTGGCCGGACAGGTGTGGCTATACGTGTTAGTGCCCGAGTCCCCATGACCGAGAAAAAGGTGCTATCAGTTTTGTTCGTGATTAAGGCCTTTGCCCCCTTCTCGTTTTTCTGGGCGTGGCTTCGGTATGGTGCTCCCTATGCAGAACTTCACTCATCCTCATCCTATCGCCTTCTCACTGTTTCTCGGCATAGGTGCCGTTCTCTCTGAGGAGGGCGAAACCGCTCCTAGCCATTGGCGCCACCGCGCACAGCACGACCTTCCTCCTAATGCTGTCCACTCTACGCCTGTTCTTGTCATGCCTGTACAGTTCCCAGATCCGAGGATTCTTCACCAGCTTCTCCCACTCCTTCTCCGCAGCAGCGGTTGCACCCTGCCCCACACTAATCCTTTTCTACCCCCGTCTTAGCCGGCCCCGAGAAGATGACCCGGCTCTCCGGGATCCTCGTCCTCGGTTTGAGCGCTACATCGGGGTTCCTAGTTGGAGCCGAGTTCCCGCCATCAAGCCGAACAAGGCTTGCGCAGCCCGAAGCCTTCCACGCGTCACCGGGGCCATGTACGCCTGGGCCTTTCTTGGGCTCGTTCTGGGCTCAATCGTCTTCTCGATTGCTCCAGTTCCACTGCCAGGGATCACGATTGCTTGCCTTTGCCTAATGGCCCTAAAGCTGCTCAGCCTCGGAGTTCTTCTTGCTGCGCGGCAGCCAACCAACCAAGCCTACAAGCCCTACAAGCGAGGAAAGTGCGGCTATTGGCGCTCCCACCTCGGGGATTGGGATGCCGGGATCTCCCTGAAGTTCGAAAAGCCTGCCTTGCCCTGGCTGGAGGAGGTAGCTGAACAGAAGCGATTCGCCCTGGTCCTGGAAATCCACCGTCTTGTTTGTGAGGCAATCCACGATTCTCTCCACCACGTATCCGACTCCAACCTTGGACACAGCGATATTGGCCGCCTCCTCTCGCTGGATATTCTTGCTTGCAACGAAAAGGTACTTCCGGAGGGTCTGGACGTGCTGGAAGGTGTTCACTGTGCCTGCCGGGTAGAGGCCGCCGCAGCCATTGATCGTGGCCGCATTCTCGATTTTCCTGAGGCTCAGGAGGGTGGAACCGATTGTCTGCAAGTCCTCGTTAACCTCCCGTATCTCGTCGAATGCATAGCCGCCAATCCCGTCGAGCGTCTCGAACCGGAACCAGTTGATGCCTTTGCACCCTGCCGCCAAGGCCAGATACGCCTGGGCTCGAAGCTCGTTTGGGGCGGGCCTCTGCCCGATCTTGAATGCTTGAGGCACCGCAACGACGGGCACCCCATACTGATCCCCAAGCTTGACCCATTGGTTAGCATACATCTCGTATTCGGAAAGGCCGGTCCCCACGGCGTGTGCAAGCACGTAGCAGTCGTACATCAGCACGGGCGGCTTGGGCACCGAGGGGCTGCCGTAACCCGTTGCCCTGGACATATACTGTTTGGCTGCTGCCTGTCCCTCCTCGCCCCATGTGAATATGCCGGTAATGGTGGGTGGCAAGAAGGACGAGTTACTCTTGAAGCCCAGCTTGCAGAAGGCAGCATGGACCCTCGCAATCCTGTCAATAAACCCCGGGGCGTTAGCCCCGGGCTCGTCAAAGGCATAGTAGCCGACCAGGGAAGGGTGAGATGCACCAAGCTCCTCAATCGTCTTTCTCACCTGCTCGTCCAACTGTTCGTCGGTCAAAGGCTTACTCCCAGTGGGGCCCTGGGAGAACGGCTCGGGCACGTCTGGCCAGAGATAGCCGTAGAGCTTAAGCCACTCTAAGAGGTTGTCCCATCCCAGTGGTCCGGACCTTGCGTACGGAGGGTCACCGAACCTAATCCAGCACATCAACGGAATCGAAGGGATACACTTCAAACCTCGCTGATCGGCAATCTCAAGTAAGATCCGGCTGTTGGAGGTCTTCCCGTGGAAGCTGTTGATGAGGCCAACCCCGATGCGGACCATGTCATCGATCTGCTGCTGGTACAACGACGGATCGAGCTGGGGCGTGACACAGATCATCCCACGCATCGCCATCTGGGATAGCTCGAACACTTGCGTCTGGCCCGATGACTCGGCCGGAAACATCCCCGCCACCATGAGAAGACCCGTTAGGATTGCATTCGTGCTGCAAATCTGCACGTTGTGATCCGATCGCGGGGAAGTTTTAGTGTTTCGGTGGAAAAGCAGGCTGGGGTCTACCCGCCGTAGCCCGGGCCCCGGATCTGTCGCAAGGCAAGCATTCTCGTTGTTAGGGCCAGATCGGTGACCCTGCATTCTTGGTACCCACACATAGGTTTGGACTCTGTCGGCAAGCGGATCCTTCCATCTATCCGGGGCGAGCGGGATGGCCTTCTTGGGAATGAACGTCCCTCTTCTCGCCGCCAGGGTGGATGAGAAGGTCGACGAGGGCGACATGATCCTGCTCGGCGATCTAGAGCCAGGGTTCAAGATGATGAGCATTTTGGCGATTGGAGTGATCGTTGCCGTCCATCTTGCTCAGTCGTACCCGGCAAGCTCGGTGGCGCAGAGAAAGGTTAGGTCTAGCTGCCCGAAGGCGCCTTAAAAGGCCTCAGATCTCCAAGGCTAGGCATTTGACATTGCCGTAGAATGCGGTGTATAGCAGATACACGGAGAGGTTACAAAGGATGCTACAGGGCTATACACACCTTCTTGCTGTGCTGGAGCATCGGGAACGGGTTGAAAGCGGCTGGAGCAATCATGATCATACTCGCCTACATGGTGGGAATGGCGAGCTGATTAGGCCAAGTCAGCGCTGGGGAAGATCCGCTGGAACAGATACCTCCTAGAACGAGCTGGAGGATTGAGCTCCATATCCGGCTCGACTCCTCAAGCTCGGGCCATCTCAAATGGATAACGCAGGCTGCCGGAGAGGCGGGGTGAAGGCGCGAAGAGGAGCCAGCGGATCCCATGTTCACGGAGGCTCGGCTTGCAACAGTCACCTAGGCGAGGGAACTCCTCGTTCAGAGGGCCAATCTTTATCTTTGGAAGGGACACAGTGCTACCGGTGAATCTATGACTGAAGTCAGGTTTTGGTACCATCTACCGACGAAGGTAAGCCCGACTCACACGCTTGAATGCGCCGAAAAGGCGGAGGACGTAGGATTCGACGTGGTCTCAATGATGGATCACCTGATATACCTGCCCGAGGACAGGGGGAGAGGCAGCATCCCGGAGTGCTGGACCACGCTCTCAGCTGTGGCGGCGAGGACAAATCTTACCGTCTCGCCACTGGTTATGTGCAGCCTCTTCCGCAATCCAGCCCTAGTGGCAAAGATGTTTGCAACGCTGGACCAGCTAACTAGGGGAAGGGTATACCTAGGAATAGGGGCATGCTGGTGGGAGGAGGAGTTCAGGCAGTATGGATACGAATGGATGTCGGCGAAGGGAAGGGTTGACAGGACCATGGAGGCGGTCAAGATAATCAAGGCTTTGTGGACTCAAGACGAGGTCGACTACCGCGGGGAGTTCTGGCAACTGGAGAGCTGTCACCTCGAGCCGCGCCCATACACCAAGCCTCATCCACCCATCTTCAACGGAGGCGCCGGGCCGAGAATGCTCAGACTGACAGGGGAGCTCTGCGACGGCTGGATCCACGCCATAAAGGATCCAAGCCAGTTTTGCCAAAAGCGAGATGAAATCCTCCGATACGCGAAGGGACGCGCCATCACCTTCGTTAACTACCTCGCCATAGAGGCAGGTAAGTTCAGCTACGAAGATGCAGCAAAACAGATAGAGAGTCTGATTCCAGAGGGCGTAACGGACTTTGACATCATACTCGAC
>CAYWSC010000082.1:0-7828 GCA_964460695.1 Hadarchaeota archaeon (SeqCode) | reverse complement strand
AACGTAGAGCTTCATGCCAAGTCTATGAGCCTCCCTGGTCGCGGGGGAGATCTGGTCTCCAATAACTGGATCGAGTATCACTAAGTTGCAGCCCCAGTCCCTAGCGGTGCGTATGTGCGGGATGACATCTTCAGGAGGATCCCTCAGGTTAAGGCCGCGGATCTTTTCAGATCCCAGGTCTTTGAGAGCCTCCCTATGGGGGACGCGCATCCCGCCGGTGGGAGGAGACCTGTACTTCGACGGCCTCAGCGGAGAGAAGGTGAGGTTCCTCATCCACTCTCCGCCGAGCTCCACCGCCTCCGGTGCCCGCGGGGTAGGGTGGTTCGACGGGCGAAGGGTGTACGTAAGCGAAACCCCCTCCCCTGGACGGAGGGTTGAGGGGATCGATCCAGCCTTCACGGTCCAGGCATCCATCTCCACCCTGTATCGCAGCGGCTCCGAGCAGTGAAGCTCGTATCCCCGCCCCATGCCCTCCGAAAACGCGAAGAAGCCCCTTGTCGAACCGCTGCAGATCCGATCAAGGCTGCGATACTCGGTTCCGCACGCGGCAAATCGGCCCCAGTTGAATCTCCCATGGAAGGACGCCGAAATCGAAACCGCCTTCAGAACCGAGTCGGACCTATTGGTCCCGCGGAGAGACATCTGAACGGTCGGAGAGTCGCGGAGGACCCTGAGGAAGAGCTCGAGAAACAGGGGCTGGTCGTTTGGACTGTTGTCAAGCCGGGCAACTACCTCCCTGCCTGCCCTACTGTGGATCCACAGCACTGGATAGCGAGAAGAAGGATCCAGGCGATGAGAGTTCTCCCTTCGACCGGGAACCAGTGGTGTCTGGGAGGCTTCTCCCCCCTGCGTCCAGCTTGCGGTGACCGCCTGTGCAAGCTCAGCAGGAGTATTGACCACCGAGACGAAGCTCCTGATCGGCCAGTACGGCAGCGTATAGTCGTCGAGCGGCCTACCCTCGACGAGGCCGATCCTCACCCTTACCAGGGGATTCCGAATCTCGAACACGGATAGATCGGGCCTGCTGAAGGGGGCTCCAGGAGATCCCCACCACCTCACCTTGTAGCAGTCGACCTCCACCGCCATGGCAGGCACCTGGCAGGCAGCGGGCAGGCATCACTCCTTATGAATGGATCCCCGTCTTCGAAGGCCTAGACGCCACGCAAGAATCGGGGCCAAGAAAAGAGCCTGCAACGGCCCTACCGGATTCTCGTACACTTCCTGCTCAAGCCTCAAGGGATACTCACAAAGCGCAGCGACAGAGTCCCAGTTTCCCTTTTCGTAGGCTCTCCTCGCCCCCTCTAAGAAGAGCTCCTCACGTCTCGTGTCGATGCCCTGGCTCTTTGCCAACTGGATCAGCCTCTCCGCCCTGTCGATATATGCCAGTGCCTCTGCCCGCCTTGCCTCTTCTTCCAGCTCACCGACCCGCCGGAAGAGGTGGGTGAGGTTCCACTCCCCTTGGGGGGAGAGTCTGTCCACCGCCGCCTTCAGTGAGGTGACGTTTCCACCCATAGATTCGATCCGCTCTATGTCGAGGGCAAGTTGGTTCAGCCGCTGGCCGAGTATTGACTGAACGGCCTCTCTGCCATTGCCGATCAGTATGAACCCTCTCCTCGGCCCGATGTGGAGGGATGAGACCTGGGTCCCGTTGACAAGGAGAAGCGGCGACGAGAAGTTGAGAGAGCTCTCTGAAGAGCCCGGGTTGACTATCACCAAGCCGTTGGAAAACGGCCTGACCCAGATGTCGTCGAACGCCTCTATCCTCCTGCTAAGTGGACTCCCAGCTTGACGTTGAAGATGGAGCCGTGCTCGTCGAGTTCTCTCCTGTAGACATCTGCGTCGTAGCTCGAGTAGTCATAAGCAGCCCCCGGTGGAAGCGACGGACTCCCGATGGGGCAGGGCTGGAAGGCCGCGGAGTTGCTCTTCTTTGCCAAGAGGTATGTGGATGCAAGGTACTCCAGCCCCCACTCCCTGCCGTAGTGGTACCACCCCTGTGCAAGGTACGGCTTCATCTGCGACGAGTAGAGTTCTAGACGCTCGACGGCCTCCTCCCACTGGGACGTGTCCTTCTGTCCCCACGGAACTGTCGGATCATAGCCCAGCCAGTCCTCTCCCCACACCCCATCTAGGTGTTCCTGCTGCCACGGCTCGGTCACATCGTCGAGCACTAGGCAAAGGTGGGGCTGCCTGACCACGTCCAAGAAACGTATGATGGCGCTGTTTATCTCGTCACGTGAGCTGTATCCCAGAAGATCCGCGGGGTCAGGATAGTAGACTCCGTTCCATGGAACCCCGTCGAGGAAGTAGCCGTCTACGCCCAGCCGTCTCACCCAGGCGTTGGCCCTGTCGCGGAAGTAGGCTGCCCATAGAGGGTTGCCTATATCCATGACATGTTCCATGACATGTGCATTGGTGAACGACCAGAGACGGTTCGGCGCCTCGCTTCCATTTGAGAGTCTGAGGACCCAGTCATGCATCTCCTCGCTCCAGCCCCCGACGTTGAGGTACCAGTCATCAGACTCGTCTAGGATTATTGGGCAGAAGGTCAGCAGTAGGCATATCGACGGGTTTGTGGATCTGAGCATCCCGATGCATGTTGAGTTTCGGAAGACGGGCAGGTGCTTCACCGAGAATATGTCGAAGTTCTCCGCCGCGAACTGTATTATCTCCCGGTCGGTCCAGTTTGGGTAGATCCACATATAGGCCCCGAGTCGTATCGAGCAGTTCGTCCTTATCGGCTCCTCGCCAAGTCCCGGAATGTCGCAGTCGATCCATGACCAGCCCTCGGCGGCCTCGAAGGAGATACCTGCTAGGAAGATGACCGCTGCCAGCAGACGCATCGGGATTCTATCCATGTCTCCGCTCGGCCATCAGGATCTGGGCCGCTAGAAGTATTGCGTCTAGGTGAAGATGCACATCTCACCTGGGGCGAACAATCCGTACAGTGATGACCCGATCGACTAGAGGAATACTGTCAGCGTAGCCATCTATCCAGCCACGGGTACGCCTTCTCGCCGTGAAACACGTGAGCCCCCTCGAACTCGTCGACCACCAGGCAATCCGGAGCGCCGGCGGCGCGGTAGATACGGCGAAGCCTTTTGATCCCTTCGACAAAGGAGTCTGGCGGGATAAGTGGGTCCCTGAGCCCGCGCTCTATCAGGAGCGGCCGGGGAGCGATCAGACCCAGAACCTCCGGCACGTCCCCCCACCTCAACAGGCCTGGGACGACCTGAGACCCACAGCTCCCCCGCTCCCTTATCCTGTCGACGAATAGGTTCATGGCCCCCGACACGACCGCGACCCTTATCCTGACATCGATTGCAGCGGCGAAGGTGGTTACCCTTCCACCGTAGCTTAGGCCCACCATCCCGATTCTCGAGGGATCCACATCCTCTCTGGATAGGAGGTAGTCTACTCCTACCACGGCGTCCTGCACATCGAGGCCCAGTATGTTGTATCCAAGCCACGACGCCATTAGCTGTAGCCTATCACAGGGGTCGCCACCGCGAAACGACCGCCTATCCAGTCTCTCTCCAAACGCATGCCAGTCCGGCGCAATGGCGATGTAACCCCTCAGGGCGAGTTGCCTAGCGTAGTCGCAGTTGTACGTCTGAATGACGCGTGCGACCTCCTCGTCCTCATCTATGCCGGCCACAGCCCTCTTCGCCGCATTGTATGGGTCGTGCCCATGGGCGCAGAGGACCGCGGGACGTCTTTCTCCCGGCCGGACGGACTCAGGGATGAGCACATACGACGGGACCCAGGCAGACGCGCCCCGTCGGTATAGCACCCTCTCCCTCACGTATCCTTCCCGGCGGACCCTCTCCGTGGTCAGCGCCTCGATGGGTCCTCTCGGCCGCGAAAAGCCAAGCAGGCCTCTAAGCCTCCTCAGCCATCTCCTTCTCCATTGCCTCCACTCCTCCCTAGTCCGGCCGCGAAAAGCCATAAGGAGCGGGGCACTTTCCGCCAGTTGGTCGATGGCGCGGAGAGTCGAAACGTCCATAGGCTTCCCCGGATGCAGAGGCGTATAATGATTCTCCACCCCCGGTGGAAACAAGCCGCGTCCGCGTCCGAAAGCTTTTTCCGTAGGACCCCTGCCACCCACCCTCGATGGAATTCACCTACAAGTGGTACCCTTTCACCGAGCATCCTGAGTCCGACTCCTGCTGGTCCCTCTCCGCCGGGCCGGATCGACGGATATACGCGGCTGCATGCGCCGAGTCAGTTCCGGGCGGCGTAGTCAAGGTCGTCAGATACGATGATGAAAGGGACCGCCTCGAGTACCTGTTTGACATGGACGAGGTCGTAGATGATCCCAGGGACTCTGGAAGGGCCACCCAGTGCAAGATACACTACAGCTTTGCCCCGTCTTTCCACGACCACATCCTCTACATGGCCACCCACCTCTCGGGCCCCCCGATAGATATGCCGGCCTACTCTCCCTGGGGGTTCTGGCACGACGAGGAGAGGTGTTTCAGGGGGAGCGCCTTGGCCGCCTTTGACACAAAGACGGACAAGGTCCTCTGGTGGGACACAATGATCCCCAAGGAGGGCTGCAGGTGCCTCGCGATAGACGAGGAGTACGGCGTGCTTTACTCCCTCAGCTACCCCAGGGATCATCTGATAATCTACGACCTGGACACTCATAAGAGGAGAGACGTGGGGAGGATCGGCTCTATCAACGCCCAGGCAATCTTCACCGACGATGAGCACGTGGTCTGGACGTCCGACGACTACGGCCACCTGGTCAGATACGATCCAGAGGTCGGCAGGATGGAGAGGTCTCCCTTCGTCCTGCCCCACAACGAGGCCTTTCAGACTGGCTGGCATAGCGTGTTCTACGATGTGGTCCGAGACCCCGACAGACCATGCGTCTGGGCCGTCACTTGGATCGCCCAGCCCCGGCTGATGAGGATATGGTTTGAGGGAGAGAGGTGGCCGCGGGTAGAAGACCTTGGCCCCGCCACCCAAGACAGGGACACATCGATCCCCATGGATACCTTCAAGGACCACTGCGGGGGCCTCACCTTTGGCCCTGACGGAATGCTGTACTTCGTGGCTTCGCGGTGGCGGGACCCGGTGTACCAGCCACTGGGACCGGAGCACAGGGAGATGGAGGGCGTCGTATACAGGATGAACCCGGAGACCCTGGAGAAGAAGGAGGTGCTTGTCCTCGAGAAGCCGGATCTCCCTGCGCAGTACGTCTCCAGGGGTGCGATGGATAGAAATGGCGACATCTTCTTTGGAAACGTGGGGCACAGGCCAGTGGGGATATTCAAGGTCCAGGTCCCAGCGCGGCTGAAGAAAAGGCTTGATATGCCTGTTAGGACGTGGGGGTGAGGCTTTGTCTCAGAAAGTTGTGAAGAGAAAGCGTTGGGACATGAGCAGGCCGGAAACGAAGAGGATGATCGACGAGATTGTCCACGGGTCCTTCGTCAAGGAAGGCACTATGGTTGCCTTTCCAACTTGCTTCCCAGGTGCTAGCACCCCGATACCTGCGGACGAAAGCCACATCACCGCACTTGAGAGCACGCAGGAGGGCGTTATCTACGGCGGCACCAGCGGCCGCACCGTTCACATCTTCGTGGCGATGTTCCACGGAGTCACGGGCGTCGTCTTCGACCTCGGGTGGCTCGACGGGTACGAGGAGTGCAGGCGGGTGTTCTGCACCGAGAGCGACGTGATCGCCTTCGTCAGGGGCAGCCGGGGCTGGGCCTTCGCCCGCTGTCCGCTCCAGCCACTGCCGTTTGACCTGATCCAAGAGTGGGGATTTACGCGGCCTCAGATCACGCTTTCGCCTCTCCGTCTCTCGGCCGAGCCGATCGATGCGTCGATACAGGAGGACGGGGCCCTTGTCTCAACGGCCAACAGCCTTCTCACCGTGGATCCGAAAACTGGGGAGGTCAAATATACGTACGACTTGAAATGTCCCGGAAAGATGGCTAGGGAGCCGGGGGGCGGAACGATTGGCGTCGGAGAGGACTACCTCTGGAGGTTTAGAGACGGAGAGTTGGACGCGCAGTGGACACGCCTACCCAATGGATCCTGGTCGAGCGGCGCGGTTCAGTGGAGCACCATACCGGGCACCCAGGAGATGTACCTGGCGGATGATGAGGGAGGCATCTTCGTACTGCGAGCGGACGAGCCCTCAGCCAGACTCGTCGCTAGAACACCCCTGACACCGGTTGGGCCGATGGCAGCAACCTTTGACGGACGCCTCTTCGGCTTCTGCGGAGAAGGGATCTCTCGGCTCTTCTGCTACGACCCAGGCGATGGACAGCTACGAGACCTAGGCGTAGCGGTCTCCGTGCTGGAGAGGCGGAGGTACGGATACCAGTTTGGCGCCGCGACGTGTGGGAGGGACGGCGAACTCGTCTTTGGGGAGGACGACGACCTCGGACACCTCTGGCTGTACTTCCCGAGGATAAAGAATATCCGCACGGGATCCACCGAAGGGTGCTAGCCGTCTGCTGGGGACCCTGGAGGGTGAAGGAACTGGCTGGAGTCGGAAGGGTAGCCGTCTTGGCTGTGCTGGTGGGAATCCTGGCGGTCCCTGCCTGCTCGGCCCGGACGGACCCCGATACGGGGAGGATCCGGGTCATATTTCTCGGAGAGTACCACGGCGGCAACAGGCAGATGCTCGAATGGATAGCGGCCGAGCCGAGGTTCCAGCTCACGGTAGTGCCGTGTTCACTTCAGGATGTTCCTAGGATATATGCAAAGAGAATGACCAGGCTCTACATCCCCAGGACCTACGACCTCCTCCGTTCGAGCTACGATGTGATTGTGTTTGAGGACTTCGGTCCCATGTCCCTTACCAACGCGAACATAGAGAACTTCCGAAGGAGCGTCGAAGAGGAGGGCCTTGGCCTGGGGCTGATAGAGTTCGCCAACTGGCAAGGGACAGGCTCCAGCTAAATTGACCGCTGGCTAGCAACAAGCATAGAGGAGGCCTTCCCCGCAGAGGTCGACCTATCGACAGACGTGCCGGCGAGCCAGGGAAGAACCTTCTACAGGATCCTAAGGGAGGATCCGATCCTCAACCTTCCCGGCATCGAGGACGTCCCGATGAATGCTGGTCACCACGGAGACATCTCCCCGAAGCCTGGAAGCGTGGTCCAGGCAGAGTGGAGGGGAAGGGGAACGCCGGTCATGGTTACCGGGAGGTATGGCAACGGGCCGACCCTGCAGCTCGACCACGGATGGGACCCCTGCAGCTCGACCACGGATGGGACCCCTGCAGCTCGACCACGGATGGGACAACATGCCCGCAGAGTTCAGAAACTGGGAGTACGGTCCCGACTTGATATACAACGAGGTGTTCTTCCTCGCAGATGCACCTGTGCCCGTGGACCTGGAGATGACCCATAAGGCTAGGCGGCTCTTCGTCGAGATGAGGATCAGGAGGGTTGTCACGGTTTCCACCCTGGAGTTCATAGAGGGATTCGGTGGAAACGCAGCCCAGCTGGAACGCTCCTTCCAAGAGCTCGAGGATATGGTTGACAAGGCGAAGGAGGTGTACGTCAAGCACAACGACGCGGCGCAGGCCTCGCAGCTACTGGGACAGGTTCTTGAGCGATATCCCGCCCTTGAGGCAGAGATCATCAGGGTCAAGGAGCGCACCCTTCTCTGGATCTACATAATCGAGTGGCTCGTCGTCACGTCCACCATGACGATAGTGGGAACCGTGTTGTGGAGTCTGATGGTGAGGAGGCGCCTCTACAGGCAGGTCTCCACAACGAGGCTGACCCGCCAGGCGCTCTAGCCGAACCAGAAGGAGTAGATCCTAACCCCTTCGCCCCAGAAGAGAAGCCTCACCTTCTCATCC
>CAYWSC010000081.1:0-7841 GCA_964460695.1 Hadarchaeota archaeon (SeqCode) | reverse complement strand
TATCTTGACCTTGTAGTTCGTACCCATCTTCCTTTTTATCCCCATGACGGTCCTCTCGGGCTTCAACGCCGCCTGTCTACGGGCCGGCTCGCCGACGAGGACTGTCCCGTCCTCGAGGAAACACACCACCGAGGGAAACATCTTACCGGCGTAGGTAGGTCCCTCGGCGCTTGGAACTATCACCGGGCGTCCGCCCTCCATGACCGCACACTGGGAGTTTGTAGTTCCCAGATCGATTCCAACAATCTTTGCCATTGCATCACCTCACTTAGCCTTGGATTGTCCGCATGAAACCGCCACCTTTGCAGGTCTTATAACCCTAGAGTTTAGCATGTAGCCCCTCATGAACTCTTGAACCACGACATTCTCCGGATGCTCATCACTCTCGACCCTCGTCACCGCCTCGTGGAACCGGGGGTCGAAGGGCTTGCCAACGGCCTCTATCCTCGTCAGCCCCTCCCTGGCTAGCACCTCGTTGAGTTGACCCAGAGTCATCTTGACACCTTCTAGAAGAGACTTGACGGCCTTCCTGCCCCGCGCCTTCTCTGCCGCATCGACAGCCCTCTCCAGGTTCTCAGAGACGTCTATGAGAGATGAGACAACCCTCTCGGAGGCCATGCGGATGTGTTCCTCCCGCTCCCTGTCGATGCGCTTCCGATAGTTCTCGAACTCGGCCTGGAGGCGCATCAGCCTCTCCAGATAGCCCTCTGCCCGCTCCTTCTCCCTCTCAAGGGCGTTGCGCAGTTCCTCGACCTCGGCGGAGAGCTCTTCCACCTTCTTCCTCAGCGAGCTGCGTCTCCTCGGCCTCCTCGTCTGTTTGGACTCCTCTCCGGATTTCCCCTCATCCCCTTTGGCTTCCTGTGGATGCGGTTCACCATCCTTCAAGGAGATCACACCAGAAAAGGTTTGGAAAAGGTCCGAAAGGCCGGATTTTAATTTATCCTATTGGAGATTCAGTTACTCGCGTTCGCCACAGCGACGCCTAGCGCCTCCGCGCCACGTATATCGTCGATACCTCCCAGGGAATAGAACGCTCTATCTGAAGTCCCGCTTCGGAGAAAACAGCCTCCACCTCAGGCGGCGAGAGGAGCAGTATCTCGAACCACGGACCAACTACGTCTCGATACCTGAGTCTAACCCTAACCAGCCCAGGGGGCCTTCCACACCCCACGTTTCTCAGCCTATACTCCCTTTCGACTCCGGAGGACTCCTCCCTAGGGTCAGTTGTGTGGGCAAGCAGAATACCTTCGGCAGACAGAACCCTCACGATGTCCCTTAGCATCTGAACCGTATCCGGCATCCCGCCGGCTATTCCCAGCCCGTTGGTCATCAACAGGACGGTGTCAAAGGTCCCTTCTTTGAAGGGAAGCCTCTTGGCCGATCCCAAGACCAGGTTGCGGCCGCCGCGCAACTTGCACGTTCTGAGCACCTCCAGCGATCTGTCAAGACCCACAGCGAAGGCGGCGGCCTGCAGGTCTAGGAGGTGACGGCCTGGACCACAGCCGAGATCTAGTATCCTCCCTCCCGCCTTTGACAGCGCCTCCCTCTCCTGGCTGGTCCACTTGTCCCTTCCCTCGAGATATGGAGGGATGGGCTCCTCGAAGATCAGTCCGTCATCCCTCTCCGCCAGACACGGATCGGTCCTCCTCCCCAGAAACTCGTCGCGAACCGCCAGGCCGAAGGGGTCTCCTAGAGCCACTGCGGGCAGGTAGAGGTGTACTTGGAAAACTCTTTCTCATGTAGGTTGCCGGCCAGAGAACCAGAAGAACCAAATAAAGGGGCAAGCCCGCTAAAGGTACTCGGATGCGTCCATCTGTCCCTAGGACTGTCGGATTCGTCTCAGTAGCGGGGATGGTGCTGTGCCTCGCCCTGACAACCGTCTACCCAAGCACGAGGTTGGCCTATGCCTCCCTCTTCTTCCTGCTGCTGGCGACGCTGTGTTACCTGGTACCCGGCAGCCCGCCGCGTGACTGTCTCGTCTTCTCCCGAACCCACCCATACTTTAGAAGTCTGGAGATGCTGAACTTGATCTCAGTTCCCATAACCTTCGTCCTTGTGTATCTTGGGATATGGGCGGCGATGACGTCGACTCCAGTCCTTATGTTCCTGGCCGCGCTTCGCATAGCTCCAAGCTACCTGATAAGGAGACGGATCCACGAGACCAGACGGAGGCTGCTTGAGAGAGTCCCGCAATCAGGCATTGACCAGCTGGCCACCTCGCCCATGGTCAAGGTCGTGGGATACGTCTGCGAGACCAGAACAAGGTACAGGGTGTTTGACTATCGCCTGCTGAACGTGTGGATAACCGACGGATCATTTCAAAAGGCGTTTCTCACAGGCCTCACGGAAATCAGGCGGATAGGTCAGTATGTGTCTGAGGGGTGGAAGGCGTATGTCGTTGGACCGAGCCTGGTCGGCCCCAGGGTACGAGCCCTTCAACCGGTGGCAGCTGCTGTTACCCCGGCCAACTGGACGGGAAGCTGCGGCGAGTGGTTCGAGCTGATGTGGAAGAGGTCGTGGAGGAGGAGATGGATTCTACGCATCCTAGGATCTGGCGCCTACCTGGTGGTCGTCCTTGCCCTGGCCTGGATAGCGAGATACGTCCATGCCTCCTCCGACTGGACGGTTCCTGGGCTGGTATTGGCATCCTGCTCGGCCGTGTTCTTCGGGCTTTTCTCCCACAAGTCCTTGGTAGAGTCATCGTACTACGAGGTCTCGAACTACTTCGAGCCAGATGTGAGGAGGCTGAGCGACGCTGCCAAGAAACACAGAATGGAGAGGCTGAAGCGTGAAGAGGAGGCTGGGAATGTTCACAAGGAGTACCTGGACATCCTCCGGATGGCCGGGCTGGACGTGGGCTAGCCGGACTCAATCTTCGCCTTCAGCCCAAGCTCGTCGATAGACTTGGCGATCTTCTCAACGATGGACTTTAGCGCGGGCCGCGGGACGGAGCGGTTCTCCCTGTCCTTTATATTCCGGATCACTATCGTCCATCCCTTTCTCCGCGAGGGGTAGGCTTGGGCCTGGCTGCCCTCCCTAAGTCCTGCATTGGACGCGCTCATCTGCAAGATCCGTTCTTGTTACGAACTAATAGACGTTTTGTCGCATCAAGCTGTTTCCCAAACGTTGCACTGGTTATGGCTCTTGGGGCCTCTCCAGTAGGGAGACGACCCTCGAAAACACCTGATCTATCGGCGGCTCGGCGTCGACAACCTCGATCCTAGTCGGGAAGAGGGCCGAGTTTTCGTAGAGCTTGAGGTACTGCCGTCTGACCAGACGGAGGAACTCCTCGTCTTCGAACCTCTCCGACCGGGAGCATCTGGCATACGCCGTCTCCGGGGGCAGATCCAAGATAATGAAGAGCTCTGGCAGGATAAGCCTCTTCCAGTCGTTCGCCTGGAGGATCCTCTCCCACTCGATCCCCTGAGCCCCCTGGTAGGCAAGTGAGCAGTAGATCGATCTGCTCGAAACAAGCGTCATCCCGGAGGAGATCCACCGATCGAGCCTTGGCTTCAGGAGCCACCTGTCAAGTGCAAACAGAAGGACGTGCGTCCACGGGTCTTCCTCCCTCTCCACCAACTCTTTCACAAAGGGGTGGTACGGCTCAGAGAAGGCTACCACTTTCTTCCCGAGAGCCGTCAGATGGGATGCTAGCATCCTCTGCACCGTAGACTTGCCCGAGCCATCTATCCCCCCTATAGATATGTACCTTGGAAGCACCAAATCACCGTATCACCGTATCTCGGACAGCACAGACCCGGCTGTGAGGCAGTCGCCAAGGCCGACGGTGTTGCGAGTGACCTCAGAGAGCAGGCAGGGAATGAATAGGAAGTCTACCCCCCTTCCCTGCCGGGCTATCCCCGCCTCCTCTACGCCTCTCGACGACTCGAAGGAACTGTACGCCTCGAGGCCCTGGCTAGAAGGCGAGACCGCGCCTGAGGCCAAGAGGGAGCGCAGATCCTCTATCGTTCCGAACTGGCCTGAGTAGGCCCGCCACTGCGAGGAGAGAACCCCGACCATCATGGAGTCCCTAACCGTGAGCGGGTCGGCATAGTATCCATCCGTCGTCATGGCCGCGACGAAGTCCTTGCTGTGAAGAAGAACCTTCCCCACCGGATAGCTCGAGAGGAACCTCTCCATGGACTCGGCGATGTCGTCAATTCCGGGTAGCGACGGCCTCCCCGTCACAGCCCCGAGCTCGTCCTCGTTAAGCCCGACGCTGTCTGCGACGTCGCAGGCCATCTTAACTACGTCGCGTCTGATCAGGGGGTCTTGGATATCAGCCAGCTCGAAGTGAACCTTCATCTCGGGGTTCATCGATCTCCATCTCTCCATATGGTCCATGACTTCTTTCAGCCTGTCGAGGTATGTCACGCCGTCATCGTAGGACCGCTTCAGCATGTGGAGGCCGGTTAGGATGAACTTGTCCACGTCGCCGATCTGCCTGTCGACCGCCTTGACGAAGGCTTCGTCAATCACGATTCTCCCGTTGAAATCATCGGCATTCGCTATGAACCTGTTGCTCCTGGGGGCGCGGATCCGCCTCCCGCCAACATCTAGGACCGCTCCCTCCTTGAACTCTATGATGAGATGAACCAGCTCCCGATCCGGCCTGTGAACCCGGCTAGGCGGGAGAAAGCGCAGTTCGCCGCCCTCTAGGACAGGGAGCCTTATCCTTCCCTCGTCCAAAAACAGCTTGGCCTGCCTCTCCGGTAGCTGGACAGCGTGAGGTATGACGAAGCGTGCGCCGAGCCGGGACAGGGCGTTCGCCATGATTCCAGCGTTCCCTCCCATCCGGTACTCGTCTATGGGAAGGCGGGACACGATCCAGTCATAGACAGATGGATCGTAGATCATGTACTCCCCGCCTGCCCCCCTCTCGAAGAAGTGGAGGAGACCTGCCAGAAAATCGACAGGGGTGTCTATCCTGCCGGGCGGGGAGTCCTTTCTCTCGTAGGCCTGCTTGAGGAGGTCGGGCTCCTTCTCCGCCAGGGACGAGAGGCGTCGATCCGTCAGATTTATGATGCCATCGATGTTTGTGTTGAAGGCAACTGCCACGCCGCGGGACCTCGGCAGCTTCTCACAGAATCGGTCCAGGGCCCTTGAGTAAAGATCGAGCCAGAAAAGATCCATCTCCCCTCCTCCGAAGCGTAGAAGGTCCTGGACCCATTGAAAACTATAACCGAGAATTCCCCATTCCGAGAGTGAAAAAATACATTTATGAGGGTTGAGGTGGTTGGGTCACCGCGAGAGGAGTAGGATTCGGGTCCGCTGAGGGTTCCGCGGCGCCGCAGAATCTCCGAGGCTGACCTAGGTTCGCTAAATGGATAGGGAGGACACGGGATTGGCCGTTACCGACGAGATAGTCGATTTCTATTCTTCAATACTGAACGGGACGCTTGAACACTTCGCGTCCGTTGCCGGGCCTGAGCCGATAGACGTCCTCGTCCGTCCGGCGCTGGAAAAGGTCAGCGCCGACCACACCTTCCTGCAGGTGTCTAAAGTCGAGGGCGGAAAGCTTGTTGCCGGTGAGATCTCTGCGGACGCAGAGGTCATAAAGGAGGGCTTCAGCGAGCTCCTCAAGGCTATGGCCGACAGCCTCTCCTACGTCTTCGGGTCAGAGACAGTCATCCGGAAGGCCAGGGAGATCTATGCCGAGGTCGCTGCGAAGAATGAGAAGCTCATCGAGGACGCTAGGCTGGACAGGGCGCTTCCGGCGTTTCTAGCTGAGGAGATTTGGGAGGAGGTTTAGAGTTGGGAATTCTCTCAGGACTTAAGGCCAGGCTGGCCGGGAAACCGACCTTTGAGCAGTTTGAGAGGAAGACCGTTGGGCTTCCGCCGGAGGAGGCTGCGCCTCTCTGGGTCGACTTTGCCAAGGACCACGAGGAACTGAAGCCAGACGAGGCGACCTACGGATACAGGCGCGCAGCATCGCTGTACAGGCAGATAGGCGACATCCAGAAGTACGTCGAACAGTCGCTAAACTACGCGAAGGCAGCTGAGAGGATCCCCGACTACGCCGTCGCTGGAGACGGCTACCGGGTCGTTGCCGAGAACACCAAGGAGGGTGCGGAGCAGTACTGGGCCAAGGCTGGGGAGAACTACAACAAGGCAGGCCAAAAGGCCGAGGAGGACAGGTTCACGACGAGGGCCTGCGACATGTACAGCCTGGCCGCCGTGTCGTACGAGAGGGCGGGAGACTACCAGAAGGCAATCGACAACTACTTGAAGTCCACAGCGATCAGCGAGCGGAAGAAGCACCTGATCCGGGTGGCCAGGGACTATGGGAAGATCGCCGAGAACTATCTTAGGCTCAAGGAGTACGAGAAGGCTGCAGAGTACTTCACCAAGCACGCCGAGGCGGAGACCAGCAGGGCCCACGTCGCATACTCGGACGGGTTCTTCAGGGCCGCCAGATCCTTCGTCAAGGCAGGGATGATAGACAAGGCGGCAGAGGCCTTCATGAAGCATGCAGAGTTCTCCGGCGAGCCAGCATACGGGTTCCGCAACGCTGCCGAGTGCTACCAGAAGCTGGGCGACAAGGAGAAGGCCGTAGAGCTCTACCTCAAGGAGGTTGAGGATGACCTCTCAAAGTCGAGGGAGTTCGTCGCCAAAGAGGTCCTCCGTCTCGCCGGCGGCATAGCTCCTGACAACGCCGAGGTCAAGGAGAAGGCGGCATCCATATCCGTCCCGGCTGGCTTTGAAAGGGCATCGGCCGCACTGAGAGAGACTCTCAAGAGAGAGCTGGAGGAGAAGGGCCTCCCAGTCGACGCCATCGGCGCATAACCCTCTCTTCCGAGGGCATGGTTGACTTGAAGACGGAGAGGAGGTATCTCAGGCCAGCAAAGGTCTTCCTCCTTTCCGTGGGGCTCGGGCTGCTGATAGGGATAGGGCTGCGCCTGCTGCTCAAGCCGGTCTTAAACCTTCTCGAAGAGGCGCTCTACTTCAGAATAACCAAGCCCCTCGAGATAATCGAAGGCCCCCTCTCGGGAATAGTTGGGACGAAAGAGGCAGTGACCGCCATCTACCTGTTTGTGAACAACACCCTAGTCTCTCTCGTCGCGGCCTTCGGGGGGCCGGCACTAGTCCGGCTGACCGTCACCGAGATGCCTGAAGCGGCTGAGGGAGGAAGGCTGACCAGGATTCTCAGGCGCCTCGTCGGCGAGGGGAACACGAGATACGCGGAGTACTCGGTGATCCTCTTCCTCCTCCCCCTGGCGGTGGTGGCCGTGAATGGGTTCATACTTGGGATGTTTTCGGTTAGCCATGGACTCTCCCTCAAACAGATCTATGTCTATCTCGCCTACGTTCTTCCCCACGGGTCCCTCGAGCTCCCGGCCGTGGTCATTGCCGCCACCATCGGCTACTACCACGCCGTCTGGCTCAACAAGATTCTCGACGAGGGGGAGGTCTCCCGGTTCTCGGACGCTGCCTCGAGGCTGATCCGCTCGGTGCGGTCGTGGGAGTACTTTCTAGTGGTTATCCTCATGCTGACCTCGGCGGCCGCCTTAGAGACCTACGTCACGCCCACTGTGGGCAGAAATGCCCTGCAGGACGTCTACCTGTCGGCGCGGTTTCTCAACCAGTCGGTTCGCTCGGGCGAAGACGCATTCTTGTATGTGACAGCCTCCTTCGGCTGCAACATAACCTTCCACGTCGATTCTCCTGCAGGGGCGAGAATTGCCCTTGCAGCCACGGGCGATAAGAGATTCCCGTTCCAGGTCAATGGATCTATAGTTCCAGACGGCCAGGTGGTAGCGACCTCTGCCGTTACGGTCCCCGGCAACGTCGGCGTGCTTCTCCTCCGGCTGAGGGCTCCCCACGTCTACGAGACGACAAGG
>CAYWSC010000080.1:0-7858 GCA_964460695.1 Hadarchaeota archaeon (SeqCode) | reverse complement strand
CTTCCTGACCCTCCTCTCGGAGGAGATGTTATAGGGCCGAGGCGCCCTCAACGAGTTGGGTCCGGACATCACAAAGGCAAATGCCCGTGCAACTTTCCCGACGCCGGAGAATCCAAATCCTTCCTCGTATATTCTCTTCTCGCACGCTGCGGCTATCTCGGTCTCTCTAGTTCCCTCTCTCACCTTCTCGTAGGCGGCCTCGAGGCCGATGCTACAGAGATCTGCAGCTCTCCTCATCGCCGCAATCTCCTCAGGCGTCTTCACCTTTCTGAGCTCCAGTACTGTGTTGCTTGCATCCACGAGATTAGCTGATGGCAGCGACCTTCTGAGCGCGGAGAGGTGTTGGAATCCGGCATGAGCGTTCTCTACGCCTATCGCGTTCCCAGCGATCGTCTCAAAGGAACCCTCGTACCCAACCGTTCCTGAGACCCCGAGCTCTCTTAGAAGACTGGACAATGCGTCGTAGGGGTCGCCGCTGTATATCCTCTTCTCCGGGGCCCATGCGGCCTCGGCGAACTCTTCCTCGTAGTCCGGCGCAAGCAGCACCGGGTCTCCCTGGGCGGAGACCACCGAGAAAGACCATCCCCTTATGGGCCAGTAGCCAGAGAAGTACAGGACGTTCTCAGAGTTCTTGCAGACTATGTAGTCAAAGCCACTGGCCTCCATCATCGAGTGTATCCGATCGACCTTCGCCCTTTCGTACCTCATTCGATCTCCGGTACGGGCTTGAGTCCTCGTATTATAAATGATCTTGATCTCCTACCCTATGTAGTCGGGGCAGGGATCATCGGGGCTAAATCTCTTCAGACAGTTCTGACAAACCCCCATATTGACGTCAAAGCACGAGATGCAGACGACCCTTCCGCAGCTCATGCATCTGCGCGCGTCTTCGACCCCCACTTCACGTCCACATAACGGGCAGGCAAGCTTCTTTACCAACCTCCGCTCGGGCTGCCACATCATGTGTCTATTGGCGTCTCCACTATAAAAAGACAGATGTGGCCGGACTCACGGCGCGAACTTCCCGTATCTCCTCACGGTTTTGAACATTGCCTCAACGTTCTCGATGGGAACGATCTCCTCCAGCTCGCTGCTAGAGCCTAGCACGTACCCGCTGCCGGGAGCCGCGTCCTGTATTCTCTCTATCACTTCCCTCGTCACGTCCTCCACAGACCCAAGAGGAAGCGTGGACGAGCAGTCTATGTTTCCGAAGAGGACGATCTCATCCCCAACTTTCTCCTTGACCTTGAGAATATCCATCCCGCAGAACGGCTCGAGCGGATGGAGGCCATTCACCTTTGCCTTCCTGAAGTCGTCTAGAAGGGGCCAGAGGTCCCCGTCCGAGTGAAAGACGTACTTGATATCGTGCTTTCTAAAGGCCTTTACTATCCTTGCCAGGTATGGGAAGAAGAGCTCTCTAAGGATCTGAGGCCTGACGAATGGACCGTGATTGGTGCAGACGTCCTCTCCGCCAAAAACCACCGGTGCTATGTCGTTCTCGGCGCATATCTTGGCGAATTTGACGTGGCTCTCGCCTATGTTCCTTATGTCCCTCTTGACCCTACGTGTCTCCGAATAGAGCACCTTGGAGAACAGCATGAGTCCAAGCCTATTCTGGGCGTACTCTCCTAAGCCTGGAACCCACCTTCCCGAGTGGAACAAGTAGTAGATGGGATCCAGTTTCGACTGGGTCTCCCTGTAGTGGCGGATCGTCTCCTCGGCCTCCCTGGCTATCTGATCCTCGTCCGGCATTTCGACCGGATTTTCCAGGAAGTCCTCCACGGTCTGAATCCTTCTCTTGACGATCCAAGTCGTATAGGAGAACCGCTTATGGACATATCCTCCGTGTTCGACGACCTCGCCCTCCTTGACGCCCTCAGTCGTCATGACGAATCTCAGCGCGTCTATCCCGAGCTCGAGGCAGGCCTTCTTCCCCGCCATCAGCGGATCGCTACGGCTTAGGTCCGGAGCGTATCTACGAAGTATGCTGCTCGAGGCAATGTTGTCATGGGTTGCGACCCGGTCAACCTCTTCGAACATCATAGTGCGCAGGAACCGTTCCTTTGGCTCCATCTTCTCACCTAGAGCCTGACGACTCGTCCAGTCTCTATCGACTCCCTTATAGCTAGGGCCATTCTAACGGCCTCGCGGCCGTCAAGACCGGTAATGATGGGGTCCCTGTCTTCGATTATGCTGCCTACGAAGTCGGCCAGCTCCTCCTGCACTCCGTATGGTACCTTAACCGACTGGGAAGCGTTCAGCACGCGCTCCTCGCCGCCAGAGAGCCTGTAACGGATCGTGCCCGCACCATTGTCGTACGCCAGCGACCCATCCTCACAGATCACGGTTCCGTTGTAGATTCCAATGGTTGACGACGCCGCGGCCTCTAGTGTTCCGACACGGCCCTCCCTGAACCAAAAAGTCGCATGGACGGTGTCCTCGAAGTCGACGCCCTGAACGTACCTCCCTCCGTAGGCAGCGACCTCGCGGGCCTCCCCTAGGAGGTGTCTCATATAGTCCAGCTCGTGAACGTTGACCTCTAGCAGCATTCCTCCCGACAGCGAGAGCTTGTTCCTCCAGCCGGAGTGGCCCCATCCGCCTATCCGCGTCGTCCGCATGGCAACCGGCTTGCCGAGTTCTTCCCGCACGATTCTCGCACACTCCTTGAAGACAGGAAGCAGGCGCAGAACCTGTCCTACCATTAGCTTCACATCATTTCTGCGGCAGGCAGATATCATTTCGTCGCAGTCGTGCACAGTCAGGGCCATGGGCTTCTCGCAGAACACATGTTTCCCGGCCTCCGCCGCCTGAACAACTTGCCTCGCGTGCAGATAGCCCGGAGTCGCCACTATGACGCCGTCGATCTCCGGAGACCCGAGGAGCTCCTCAAGGCTCTGACATGTTTTTGAGCCTAGGAGAGAAGCTGCCGCTCGTGAGGCATCTGGTTGGACATCGTAGCAGGCCACGACCTCCGCGTTTTCCAGCCGATTGGCGTTTTCGGCAAGCGACCTTCCCATGCCTCCGCAACCTATCAGGCCAAGCCCCACCGTCCTCATGAATGACTAGCCTCCGTGTTTGCACGCTCCCACGCGTCGATCAGCTTCTCAAACCCTTCGTAGGCTCTCTCGCCGACGACACGTCCCAGAGAAGTGAGCTCATAGGAGACGCGGACAGGCTTTCCCACGTCCACTATTCTCTTCACTAGTCCCATCTGCTCAAGCTCTAGAAGCCGGTTGGAAAGGGTTCTCGAGTTCATGCCGAGAAGCTTTCTTATCTCCGTGAAGCGCATGGATCTCCTGGTGTACAGACAGTACATGATCTCCACTGTCCACTTCCTGACGAGCATGCTCATGAGTTGTCTGAACTTTTCAAGCCTCTCCATTTCCCGCTCCATCCCGATACCCCCGATTTAAAATTCTACACCAGGTTTATGATGCTTCCGTCAAATTTAAATGGTGTATTCGAGTTACCTAGTTGAGCAAGTAAACTGGTGGTGCAAATGGTCGTGTTTAGGAACCTGGACAAGGACGGCGACGGAAAGGTGGATCACTTCGTCGTGGAGATCCAAAACGACATCGGCACCGGATCCGCCACCATCAAGGAGATAACCATCGACGGCGTTTCCATCCCGCCGGAAAAGATAACCCTCATCATAGGGAACCGCCCGCCGAGGAGCTTTGACCCATCGTCGGAGATCTACTCTGTCTACGGCGACAAGATTCAGATAGAGGTGGAGAAGGAGGGGGGCCTCCAGAAGGGCGAGCATACCCTCGGACTGAGAGCCGCCGTGGGCTGGCAGGAGCAGACAGTGACCTTCAGAGGGTCTATCTAGACCGCTCCGCTCGGAACGAGTCGGTAGATATTTTTTAGTGATCGCTCTCCCGCGCCTGTGCCTTGAATTTTGTATCGCCTTTGAAGATAGTGCGGAGTCTAGGGACGAGATCGGATACCTTGACCCGTCGGCTGGGAACCCACGGCTTGGCCCTATCGCTAGGCTTAGTGGTTTTGATGACGGCCCTCAGCGGCCGTGCAGCTGCCGAGCAGAAGCCACTCATCCTCATCTTCGCCCCTGACTGCCCTGACTACGCCCACGAGATCGAGCGAATCATACAACAAATCGACGGGATACAAGCCGATACTGACGTGATCGAATCCGCCGACGCTTTCAGACTCCTCCTGTTCCTTCCTAGGGTCAAACTCATCGTTGTAGTGCTCTCCCACGACAAGAATTACCAGATCGGCTCACTCCTAGAGTGGTTTTTTGACCAAGGAGGAGGACTACTGGGAATAGGCTTCGCCGCATCGGAGAAGTCGGTCGGCAACGCATCGCGAGAGGTGTTTCCCATCTTCGGAAACAACTATCGGACCGGCAGCTACGACAGGGCCTCCAAGTCGTTCCTCATGCAGCATATCAAGGAAGAAGATGACGAGATATCCGAGGGGCTCGGAGACTTCGTCGCCCAAGATCAAAAGATAATTCTCAGTTTCAGCGTGAAGAACAACAGCTACGCGCCCAGATACCCATCGAAGGGGGAATACAAGGTTCTCTACAGGGAGAAAACGACCGGGGCCCCCTCCATCGTCAAGTACGAGGACAACGGTGTCTCGGTGACGTTTGCCTGCTTCGCTGGAGAGGATATCGAGAGGGCCGTTGACTACTACGGTCGGTTCACGGGCAGCCCGGAGTTCCGAAAACTGCTTTCAAATGCAGTCCTGTGGCTCTGGGGAAACGAGAAGAAGTATGAAGCGTCGCTGCAAGACTCCCAAGCATTCTACTCCTCGATGGATGAGCATAAAAAGGCGGTCAGAGATGCGGCGCTGAAGCGGCACAGGGCCGAGGCGGCCTCGAAGGTACTCCGCATAGCGCTTACGATCGTCTTGGCAGTGGCTTCTATAGCCGTCGTCTACAGATTCACCTTTGCCACGGCTCGTTAATCCACCTCTCCGGCCCGTTTGCCTCCAAGGAGCCCATCTGGCCTCCACACTGAACGCGAAAGATACAAGAACCCTCGCCCATGGTCTTCGATCGGTGATCTCTTGTCCAAGGTTCCGCTCGATCCCACCACGGCTCTGTACCCGACACCAGTCGTCCTCCTGACATCCGGAGAGATAGGCCGTGAGATAAACGTGATGACAGCCGCGTGGACTGGCATTGTCTGCTCGGACCCGCCGATGGTAAGTGTCTCGGTCAGGCCACACAGGCACTCCCACCGAATCATCACTCGGGCCAAGGAATTCGTCCTCGCCATCCCGACGGAGGACATGTTGGAGGCCACGGACAGGTGCGGCGTCATCTCGGGTAGGGATCACGACAAGTTCAAAGAGGTGGGGCTGACGGCCGTTCCCGCGACTAAAGTCAGGGCCCCTCTCATTGAAGAATGTCCGGTATGCCTAGAATGCGAGGTCAGAGATGTGCTTAAGCTAGGCGCCCACGACATGTTCATCGGCGAGGTCGTCGCGGTTGATGTTAGTGATGAGATACTGGTAGAGGGCGTGATAGACGTCGAGAAGGCAAAGCCCATCCTCTACTGCCCGGTCGACTCGTCGTACTGGAGCATAGGATCAAAGATCGGCACCTACGCCTTCACGTCCAAGAAGGACTCTTGACTTAGAAACACATAACTTCAGACCCTGACTAGGGCCGCCCGCATGGGAAGCGACGCCAGGCGGCTCGTCGTTGGCTTCTCCTATTCGATGCTAGCTGGCGTCCTTTCTTCCGCCTTCCTCTACGCCGCAGGCCTCATCGTCATGAGGCTCCTAGGCCCTCGGGAATACGGGCTCTACCAACTCGTATTCATCATACCCGGGCTCTTGGTCCCCGTTCTCAGCTTCGGGATAGAGACCACCCTCGTGAGGTTCGTATCGAGATTCCTAGTAAGCGAACCCGAGAAGGGGATCCGCACGGCCCGTTTTCTCTTCTTCATGAGAACCTCGATCGCTGCCTCCGCATGCCTCGCAGTCATGGCATCCGCACCGTGGCTCTCGAAGATTCTAGGTGAAGACGTGACCGTGGGTGTGCAGCTTGCCGGCCTGGTCCTCCTTGCCAATCTGCTGTACCTCTTCATGCAATCCTACTTTCAGGCCTTCTTCCTCATGCGCGACCGAACAATCATAACGGCCATCTTCGGAGCTTGCTACCTAGTCTTCGTCCCCATGTTTATCGTAGCCAAGGCCAGCTACCTGGCACCGCTTGGTGCCTTCGCCCTATCCGGATTCGTCGCCTTCGGGATCGGGGTGATGCTCGCCAAGAAGCAGCAGGTGAACCTCCTCTCCAGGCCCAGCCGCGAAGGTCTTCACTTGACGGAGCAGCTCAAGTTCGCGGCTCCCACCTACCTCACACTCCTTCTCACGGCCTTCTTCACCCAGGCCGGCATTATTCTAATCCGGCTGGCAGGGATGCAGGTCGTTGAGATTGGCTACTTTCGAGCTGCCTACAACATTGTCACCGCTGGGGCCATACTAGCCGGAGTGCTCAACGTAGTCGTCCTGCCCTACGTCTCCGAACTCGAGGGAAAGGGAAGCACACAGACCCTCCGCTACTTCTCCGGGTTGATAATCCGGTTCCTGATTTTGGTAGCGACACCGGCCGCCCTCGGCCTGATGCTGGTCGCCCGTCCCCTTCTCTCAGTCTTGCTGCCGCAATATCTGCCCGCGACGGCAGTCATGAAGGTTCTGTGCGTGATGCTTGTCTTCTTCACGTTGCTTGCCGTAACCAATACAATCTTGACCGGGGTTGGGAGACCTCTGTTGGTTCTTGCTTCGGACCTACTCGTGATGGTCGTACTCCTGCCAGCCGGCTTCTTCCTAGGCAACGCCTGGGGAGTCATTGGAATTGCCTACGCCTACGTCGTAGCCGTGTTGGCAGGCGCCGCCTTTTCCTTGGTGATGATTGCAAAGGTCGTTGGGCTTGACCTGAGCCCCCTGTTCCTAGGCAAGGTCGCCCTGTCCACAGCAGCCATGGCGGTGGTTGTTCATTTGTGGGTTGAACTCCCGGAGAAGCCGGTCATGCAGGTGGGGATCGGCATCCTCCTTGGAATTCTGGTCTACGGGGCAGCGGTCCTCTTGTCCAGGGCCATGAGCTATGAGGACGTATCGGTCATACGGACTACCTTTGGGATCGCACGTGGCGAGGGACCTGAAAAACGAGAATAGCAGCACCACAGGCTCGCAATCGCTGCCCCTTGACCTCACTGCCCGATCCAAGGGTTGTTCAAAGGCCCCATCACTTGAACCCCGTTCTCGCTGATCTCCAGTCGCAGCTTGGCAAGTGGGTGCGGCGACCCTCTCAACTTTACAATCTGGAGGTACCTGGAGACACCTGAGGCCGTCTCTTGAAGACCCAGCTCTACCAGTCCGTCCGCAAGGTATTCCAACCTGGTCCTAGATCCGTCTTCGATTACGAGTATGAGCCGGGCCCCCTTTTGTAGAGCTAGATCCAAGACCAAGTCATGCAGCTGTTTCGAATTCCCTCCGGTTGCCTCCAGGACGGCGTCCCAGCTGTCGATGGCGATCACTGGCTCCTTGAGTAATGCTGCCTTCTGGTAGAGAGCGTGGGCAAACTCCGGCATCGTCCTGTACTTTAGGAGTTCGAATAGGTCTCCCTGATCCAGCTGGCAGGACTCGACCGAGGTTGCATCAAGTATCCCCGCTGTTCGAAGGGTCTTGGATGCCCACGGAAACATCTCGAAGAGCCGGCTTGGCCTGACGCGGGTAGAGACGTAAAGGGCGTTTCCGTCTTTACACAGCTCCTTCAACAAAGCCAGAACGAAAGCCGTTTTCCCTGAACCAGGCGAGCCTTTCACGCAGATAGAGTACCCTGGAAACTTGGATAAGACGGAAACCAGTTCCGATGGGAAGG
>CAYWSC010000079.1:0-7927 GCA_964460695.1 Hadarchaeota archaeon (SeqCode) | reverse complement strand
GGAGATGAGGCCTGCGCTCTACTTGGCCCTGTTCTTCCTCTTCCTCTCCGGATTCGCCCTCTTCGGCGGGCTAAGCGGGGTGGCCTTCCTAGACATAGTCGGGAAGACGATACCTCCCAATAGGCGCGGCAGGTACTTCGGATACAGGAGGTTCTTCTCGGGGATAATAGCCTCGATTGCCGGCCTGGTCGTGGCATACATCCTCGGAAGCTCTGAGAAGTTTCCCTTCCCAACGAACTACTTCACCTTGTTCCTGCTGACCTTCATATTCATCCTCTCGGGGATCCTCTGCTTCTTCTTCGTCGTGGAGCCCGAGGGCAGCGTCGACGTGGGGAGGGAGAGGACGCATGCGCAGTTCCTCCAGGGCGTTAGGAAGGTGTTGTCGGAGGACAAGAACTACGTCAAGTTCCTGGCAGTCATGGTGCTCTCGAGCGCCTCGTCGCTAGCCATACCGTTCTACGTGGTCTATGCCAGGCAGGTGCTCGCGGCGCCGGCGGGCTGGGTAGGAGCATATGTAACGATTGAGATGGTGGCCACCCTGGTCTCCAACCTGTTGTGGGGGTATCTTGGGGACGCGAAGGGCTACAGGCTCGTCATCCTGACCTGCAGCCTTCTCTCGGTGCTGGCACCGGTCGTTGCCCTCCTGTCCCCCAACTTCTACGTCTTCGGGCTTGTATTCGTCTTGAAGGGAGCAGGGTGGACGGGGATCTGGATGGCGAAGAACAACTATGCCCTCGAGGTGGCGCCGGTCGTGAGAAGGCCCACCTACATCGGCATACTTAACACGTCGCTCGCCTTCTCGATGCTTCTTCCAGTCCTCGGCGGGGTGCTGGTGGATGCGACGTCCTTCACCGTCCTCTTCGTGATCACCGTCGCCGTGACGGTTCCATCTTTCATACTGGCCAAGGGATTGGCAGAGCCTAGGGGAGAGGCGGGTCAGGCCGTCTTGGACTCCATGGGCTAGACCCTTCTCCTGCTCACCATGGGGACGTAGGAGACCCCCGTCGCAATCTCCTCCGTTGTCCCGTCCTTGTATACCAGGGTGAGGACCTGGTCGTCGCCTCTCCCTATCGGGGCGACCGCCAGACCATCGTCGGAGAGCTGCTCGAGAAGCGGCGGGGGCATCTCGGTGACGGCGGCCGTCACGCAGATCTTGTCGTAGGGAGCCTCGGGGTCGTATCCCAGATATCCGTCTCCCCTGATGAGAATTATGTCGTCGTATCCCAGCCTGTGGAGGTTCGACCTGGCGAAGGCATATGCGGATCTGTCCACCTCAAGGCTAACGACAATCCCCTCCTTGCCCACGACCTCCCTGGCCACCGCGGCCCCGTATCCAGACCCCGTTCCTATCTCGAGGAACCGGTCGCCGCGGCTCAGCCTCAGCGACTGGTAGAACAGCGGATAGCTCCTCGGACAGGATATGACGGCCTCCAGGGCTGGCAGGGGAAGCGAGACCTCTCTGTAGGCATAGTCGCGGTAGTCCGGCGGTATGAACAGCTCCCTCGGGACCTTGAGCAGGGCCTGTTCGAGAACTGGGTCGGTCAGAATCCCCGCCTTCTTGAACGCCTCGACCTTCTTCCTCCTCTCCTCTTCGAACTGTCTGGGCGTCTTCTTGGATCTATGCGGCCGAGGGGTCCTCCACCTCCACAATCTCAGGCACCTCTGGACCCGGAGCGCGGACCATTTGAAACTATTGCGGTGGGTTCCCTTTGGGTTCGCCGGACCTCGAGTGACACTTAAGAGAGCCATGCTGCCGAGCCGGCGGAGGGGTTCGAATGTCCAGGAGGCTGGTAACGGTCAGGCAGTCGGTCGATGAGATGATAAGGGAGGTCAAGCCATGCCTCTCCTTCCGGGGATCGACCAGAGACGAGTGGGAGAGGTGGAGACGCGCCTTCAGAAGGCAGCTTCTGAAGAACCTAGGATCTTTCCCCGAGCCTGTGCCTCTGGATGCCGAGGTGGTCTCGCGCGTCGAGATGGATGGGTATGTCAAGGAGAAGGTGTTGTTCGACTCGGATAGGTATTCCACAGTCCCCGCCTACGTGCTGATCCCCGACGACCTGGAGGAGGGTGAGAGGCGTCCGGCCATCCTCTGCGCCCATGGACACGGGCGGGGAAAGGTCGACGTGGTGGGCGAGGTGAAAGACGAGGAGGAGTACGATCAGTTCGTCAAGCCGCTGAACTACGACTACGGCAGGCAGCTTGTCAAGCGGGGCTACGTGGTGATAGCACCTGACTGGAGGTGCTTCGGGGAGAGGGAGCCGAATCCGGAGTGGGTTAGGCCATACAGGGACAAGTGCAACGTTAGCTACCTCGCCTACGGGTACTTCGGCTACCACATGCTTACTCTTAACATCTGGGACGGCATCAGGACATTGGACTACCTGCAGTCAAGGCCCGAGGTTGATCCGAAGAGGATAGGGTGCGTCGGCCTATCCTTCGGAGGGACCATGACGACCTACCTCTCGGCCCTGGACAGGAGGATAAAGGTCGCTGTGATCAGCGGGTACCTCAGCACTGTCAGGTGGGATGCCTTGGGAGACAGGGCTCAGGCCAACACCTGTGGCAGCCAGTACAGCCCGTCCCTGCTGCTCTACGGCGACATACCTGAGGTTGCGGGTCTGATCGCACCGAGGCCCCTGCTAGTCGAGATGGGCGAGAAGGACACCTGTTTTGTGATAGACGATGCGAAGCGGGCGTATGCCGACCTTGAGAGGATATACACCGCGGCCGGCGCCTCAGATAGGCTTGACAGGGATATACATCCCGGGGCCCACGAGTTCAGCGGCAGGAAGGCCTTTGAGTGGTTCAGGCGGTGGCTGTAGCCCTACTCGGAGAGGAGGCCGATCTGGATTAGGATCTGCCTAAGCTCGGCTCTCTCCTCCTCGTTGAGGGGAAGCAGGGGCGGCTTCGGATCGCCGGCCCTCCTCCCGATCATCTCAAGGCCGGCCTTGACCCGTGCAATCCACCTTCCCTTGCGCTCGGTGAGGTAGAAGAAGGGGAGGATCTTGAAGTACAGGTCCCTTGCCTCCGAGATCTTGCCCTGCTTGGCGAGCCTGAACATCTCTGCCTCCTGAGCTATCACCAGGTTCCCTGCGCCGGAAACCCAGCCCTCTGCGCCGATCAGGAGGGCCTCCAGCGAGTTCTCGTCTCGGCCAAAGAAGACGGTGAGGTCTTTACCTGCCTTCTGGATCAACTCGTGGACGTAGGCCAGGTCTCCGTGGGTCTCCTTGACGTACTGAAGAATACCATCCGAGGCCATCCTAGCCACAAGGGGCGGATAGACGTAGGTTCCGCAGACCCAGGGGTTGTTGTAGAGCATTATCGGTATGTCTATCGCCTCGGACACTGCCTTGAAGTGCTGGTAGATCTCCTCGTCGGTCGACTTGTAGTAGTAGGGAGGAACTATCAGAACGCCGTCTGCTCCTGCATCCTGGGCGAACTTGCTCATCTCGACGGTCTCGTCGGTCGCGGTCGAGGCGGTTCCAGCCACCACCGGGACGCGCCCGTTGACCTGGTCTATCGCCAGCTCGATGACGCGCCTCCTCTCCTCTGGTCTTATCGAGGGGAACTCCCCGGTGCTGCCGCAGGGGATGATTCCGCTTGCCCCGTTTTCGATGAGGAAGTCTATGTGGTCGCGGGTCGCCTCCTCATCGATCTGGAAACGATCGGTGAAGATCGTAATCATCGGTGGGAAAACTCCAGAGAACTTCGCCATTGGTATCCCGGCACGGCCTGCCCCTGCGCAATATAAGTTTATCCAGTGGCCAGGACTAGTGGACGAGAGAGATTTAACTGTCCGGAAGCCCCGTGCAATTCGCGCCCCGGTGGCTTAGCTGGTATAGCGGCGGACTTGTAACGCAGCAGAAAGAGATCCGCAGGCCGCGGGTTCGAATCCCGCCCGGGGCTTCAATCCTAAGGTATAAGAGCACCGAAGGTCACTCTTCTTAGCGATCTGTTCGACGAGGCACGCCCGGGGGATAGATATTCACGATTTTGAGAACAGGGATGGAAAGGATGCAAGGATGCTTAGAGGGGTGGTTGGCTGGAGGGCTTTGGCCTTGGTCGTTGCGGCCGGTGCCCTGACCGGTGCACTGGTAGGCCTCACGCCCTGCTTACTGAACGGGAAGAGGGCTGACGGCCAGAGAACGGCTTCGGCCGGGTCTCCCAGCATCGAGCGGCCGTACGCACCGATCAAGGTGTTGTGGGGGCAAAGCGTAAGCCTCGAGGACGCCGCGGAGAAGATGGGCTTTCCGATCCCCGTCCCGAAGGGAGTGCCGCGGAGCCTCCGCTTGGCAGATGTCCGGGTAAAGATCGGCGAGCTGGGGAGACATGTGGCTCTCATATACTGCCGCGGCAAACTGGATGAGGATGGCGAGATATGGCAGGTGGAGGACGGCGGGGGCTTCTTCCTTCTCGTCTCCTGCTCACGCAGAGGGTCAGAGATCACAGACATCGTGGCGAGGGCTAGGCAAGGCGAGATCCCTCACGCAGAAGTGAAGGTGATGGCGGGGCACAATGTCATGCTCACCGACGGCAACATGAATAAAGAAGCCGCCTTCCAATCTGGAGACCTGTCATACCAGATAGTGGCGAGTCCCCAGATGAGCATGGAGCAGGTAGAGGCCATCGCTCTATCCGTCGCGGAACAGGTTCATCCCAGTTGACACTGGGCTCTTCAGCTTTATCTCGCTTCTACTCTCGAGCTCCCAGATACCTCTGATTATGCGAGTCTAGCCCCTCCAGGCGGCTGTGACCCGATAGCAAGCACATCTGGCGTATGGTGGATTCTTTCATCTGGCCATGCGATTCGGCAAGCTTCCTACGCTGGGAGAAGCAGTTCAGGGCCCCTTACTGATGTGATCACATCCGAGCGCGAGCGCCTCTGTGAAGACGTGGATCGCTGGTATCTCTGACGAGAAGGAGTAGACGAGCCTTCGCGTTGTTGCTGGACCGCACGTGGGAAGGCCGTAGCAAAGATACTCCGCGTCGCAATAGCCAAATGGCAAATATCTGAAGCATATTAGGCGTAGAACCGTCTCCGGCATCTTCTGGCGAGGATAAGCAGCGGGATGAGGCTGAGGGGTATCCGCCACTCGGGAATCCTGGCGTACAGCAGGTCGCCTCTCTCATCCTTCCAGAAGAGCAGCAGACCGACTCCTGCATCGTCTCCTTCACGGGCTGTCTCTTGGACCAGGGCGTACCTTCCCCGAGATGGAGCCGGGTGCTCGATGAAGCCGAAGGGATGCCAGCTCCAGCCCCCGTCGCAGCTGTACTCAAGGACACAGTTCTCCTCGTAGGTGCTGAACCAGAGAAGCCAAAGCCTAGAGGATTGGCCAGCCGAGGCGGAGGTTTTCGCCTCATACATCACCACGTGGGGGATCTGGTCGTAGTTGGGAGGAAGGACGTAGTCTGGCCCCTTCCAGGACCTTCCACAGTCGGAGGAGGTGGCCTGCCACACCTGTCCCCTGCCTAGGTACGGCTTTGCAATGTAGACTATACGCAGCCTTCCGAGCTCATCGGCGAAGAAGCTCTGATAGAAGCCTGTGTAGCCAAGGGGCAGTCCTGACCCTCCTGGCCCGCCGTATTCCAGCCACAGCCCATCGATTCTGAATCTCTCGGGCGCGGTCCAGGTCCGCCCACGATCAAGTGAGCGAACGTAATGGGTGAGGCGGTTCCCCCTGTAGTAGTAGAGATAGTTGAACACTATCCAGAGAGTTCCGCAGGGATCCTCGACGAAACTCATGTCGTAGAAGCCGTAGCTGTCGCCCCCCTTCAAGAACTGAAAGGGTAGGCGGCGCGGCCTGGACCATGTTCTCCCGCGATCCCCACTTTCCAGAAGCCAGATACTCATGTTCTTCAAGTGCTCTGAAGCGTTTGGCAGATTTGACACATTCGACGGATGGGCCTGCTGGATGCTTGCAAGAGCTATCCTGTAGATTCCCTGCGAATCCTCCAGGAATGCAATGGAGGTTACACCCTCTTCCCCCATCGACCAGGAGGCATTGCCGTCGACAGGTGCCTTGCAGACTGTGCTGTTAGACCAACCCGAGGGCCGCCCGGATCCAGGGGTCGTTTTGGCCATGCGGATCCAGACCGTGCCGGTCTGTCTCTCCCTCTCGAGGTACACCGCGACGATGCTCCCCTCCCTGTCGCGCTTCACGTCGAAGTCACCGACGTCCTTGGCCAGCCTGACGCCGCTCAGGGGGCTTAGGTTTCTGTACTTCCCTTGGGCAGGGTACTGTAGGAGGCTGTTGTCGAGCCTTATCCTCAGCAGGAGGTCTCCATCCCGCCAGTTGCGGATGGTCAGATCTGCAGGCATCTCTTCTGGCCGCAGCTCGAAGAAGACGAGATAGGTGCTGGGGGTCTCTTCGCCGTGTTTGGATCTGTACCATATGAGGTACCTTTGCTTTGAGGGGGACGGCTTGGTGAAAGGAATTGGCAATACGAAGGGATAGACAACTCCCCCTGTGCTGTTCTCCAGGACCCAGGTCTGGGTCAGGTAGTACTCCTCCCTTGTCTTGACAGTTACATTGACTTTGAGAAACACGAAGCCCCTGCCAGGACTGGGTTTTACGTCTCTGAGGAGGTACCAGTGATCGAGAAGCTGCAGCCTCATCGAGTAGGTGGCGTTTTCGTCGTATGTACCGTCCCAACCCAGATCCAGACCCGCAGCGGCCAGACTCCAAGAGAGGTTATCAGCAATCGCGGCCTGGCCTAGACCCGTGGAGATAGGACAACCCATAGACAGGACCGAGAGAGCAAACAGAGCGATGACCAGAATCATCCTGGCTACCAACGTGCTGCTTCCTTCTCGCATCTTACTAGAAAAGGCCAAATTCATATGTTTTGGGGCATAAGGGTTCCTAGTTCCAAAAATAGCAGTGTCGATCTCACGGCTCTTGGCTCGGCGCTACACGTGCAAGAGCGAGGCGACCATCTAGGTGAATCTGGAAAGATCCTCTCAGAGCTAATCGTACCTCATCGGGCAAATCGACTGTGTCTCTCCATTGGATTGGCCAGTCCTTGGAAGCCGTCATGAGGAGGATCGCCCAAGAGAAGATGCATTGAGGAGGGGCTAAACCTTGGCAGGAGTAGGAGAAAAGAGGGCGGAAGAAGAGGCAAGGAAGGAGAACGTCGATCAGGAGATCTGGAAGGCGATATTTGCAAAGAAGCCGGACAAGTTCGAGGATCTGAAGGAGCTCCTCCCTATGATTGTTGTGAACGCTGAGGCGATTTCAAAGACTCCGCCGACGATGCAGAATCTGTTGGGGCTCGCCGTAGCCTCTGCGATGACCAGAAAAGATGAGGTTGACCCCGAGGATGTTGTGACAAAGGCCGTCACCTTAAAGGAGACGTTGAAAATGCTCAGAGATAAGGACGAGAACGATGAGTTCACAAAAACTCTGATGAGGGAGATAGAGGAGCTGAAAAAGAGGCTGGACGAGAAGGAGAAAGAGGAAATGAGGAGGATGCTCGAGGAAGTCGTTGAATCACTAGAGGAGAAGTATAAAACGCTGGAGGGTATCGTGCTTCAGCGCGAACGTGAGGGTAGCGGAGAAGTAAAGAAGGGAGTTGTAGATGAGCTGAGGGAAAAGGCGGAGGAAATAAGGGGTTTGAAGGAGCTGATGAAGGAGATAGCGAGCAGCTTCGAAGGTGAGAAGAAGTCAGAGGAAATTGATCTGGCAGCAGCGGTTAAGAAATTGAAGGAGCTTGGTTACGAGGTCAAAGGTCCTCATGATCTGCTAAACGAGCTCTCGAAGAGGATGGACGAGATAAAAGAGGAGGCGAAGAGGGAGGCTATGGAGGAGCTGAAGATTCAGGAGAAGCGCGAGGCTATGCTCGTGGATCTCTTCTCGACCATCTCAGGTGCAATTCTGGATGCGATGAAGGGACCCGCATCCGCGTCAGGTACCTCTGCTGAAAAAAT
>CAYWSC010000078.1:0-7951 GCA_964460695.1 Hadarchaeota archaeon (SeqCode) | reverse complement strand
CACCGGCATACCAGGCTTCCCGGCGAGGGCCATCAGGCGGAGGGGCGAGCCGGGCTTTGGCGACGGACACCCCGAGTGGCACCCCACGCCGGACGGCGAATGGGAGTGGAAGGGGGAGACCAGCTCGGACGAGATCGATGGCCACTACTTCGGGGCAACCATATACTTCGACCTCGTCGCGGGCGACGAGGAGAAGAAGAAGATCTCGGCCTACGTTGAGAGGATGACGGATCACATCATAGACAATGGCTACTACCTGGTAGACGTCGACGGAAAGCCGACCACATGGGGAGTCTGGGCGCCGGAGAAGCTCAACCAGGACGACAAGTGGTGGATGCAGAGAGGTCTAAACTCCCTCGAGATACTGTCCCACCTCAAGGTTGCGCATCACATAACCGGCAAGCAGAGGTACGCCGACGAGTACCACTCCCTCATCACCGAGCACCACTACGCCCTCAACACGATAAAGCAGAGAATCACGGTGATGGGGCAGCAGGTCTGGCACGACGACAGGCTCGCCTACCTGGCCTACTACCCGCTTCTGCTCTACGAGGACGACCCGTCGATACGTCAAGTCCTCCTCCTCAGCTTGGAGAGGACGTGGAGGCAGATAAGGGGGCAGAGAAACTCCCTCTGGAACATAATTACGTCGGCCGTCACGGGGACACCCCACGACCTCGAGGCAGCATCGGCCACCCTAAGCGAGCTCCCCCTAGATCTCGTGGAGTGGACGGTCAAGAACAGCCACAGGTCAGATGTGGAGAAGAACCCAGAGCGCCCGTGGCAGGCGCTGGAGCCGCTGCCAGCAGACGAGCGCCGAATCACCGAGTGGGCCGCCGACATCCACGCCCTCGACGGAGGGAACGACGGCAGGTCAGCACTAGACGGGACATGGTACCTGCTGCCCTACTGGATGGCGAGGTACCACGGGCTGATAGAGTAGCCCGAGGAGCATCTAGAGGCGGGGCCCCAACGGACCCCGCCGACACGGTGCCTCGATCCACCCCCACCCGCAGCTACTAGGAATCAATATATCTATCCTGCCGGACATGGCCGAAGCCGTGGACAGAAGACCCGTATTCCTGCTGCCCATACTCCTCATCGTGGCTGCCCACGCGGCACCTGTCGAGACGGATCTTGGAACCCCCGTCAAGTCGATGACCATCTGGGGGAGGCTGCTCGTCACCGACAGGGAGACCGGGAGGCCAGTCCTCTACGCCGGAACCTACACTGGTGCCGGCTGGGCGAGGCTGATAAGATTCGACTACGCCACCAACGCCACCGAGTACTACACCGTTGAGGGCTGCAAGGGGGCCTACGGCCTCTGTGAGGGGGAGGACGGCTCGATCTACGTGGGGACGGTGCAACCGGGCCGGATATTCAGATTTGACCCCTCGACTCGCCGGCTGGAGGACCTGGGCGCAGCGGCCGGCGAGGAGTTCGTCTGGACCTTGAAGAGGGGACCCCGGGGAAGGATATACGGCGCGACATACCCGAACGCCAAGGTCGTCATGTACGACCCTTCGGATGGAAAGATACACGACCTGGGCCGCATGCACCCGACCGAGCAGTACTGCAGGGACCTCGCCGTCGCCGAGAACGGTAGGATCTTCTGCGGTATCGGGTCCCACGCAGACCTGATCGCCTACGACCCGACGACCCACAAGAAGAGGAGCATCCTCCCGGAGAGGTACAAGAACAACTCCTTCGCCTATACCGTCGAGGCCGAGGGGAACATAGTCTACGTCTTTTTGCACTTCGACGAGATCGTCCTCATCTTCGACGCCGAGAGCTACGAGCTGCTGAAGGGGGTTCGCTCCGACAAGGGCCCTGTCACTATCCACAGGCAGAGGTCTGGCGGCCCGGTCCTGATATACCATCCCTCCCGGGGGTACCTCAGGTTCAACAAAACAACGATGAGCCTGAAGCCGGTGTCGGTTCCCTCCTACGGCCTGTGGGACCCGGAGAGCAACGTAGCCTTCACCGCCACCTCCCAGTACTTCGCCGCCTACAACTTGACTGACGGAAGACGCCTGGCATGGGTCGACGTCGCAAAGGACGGCGAGGGAATGTCCATCTTCAGCCTCGGAACCGGACCAGACGGCTGCATATACGGGGGTGTCTACAACCTCCTCCACCTCTTCAGGTACTGCCCATCGACAGGCATCCTAAAAGACCTGGGCAACCCCGTGGTCGGATCCAGCGGCGAGTTCTACAGCTTCCTGTCCCATCAGGGAAAACTGTACATGGCTTCGTACACCTACGCCGTCCTGACAGTCTATGACCCCTCTCGCTCCTGGAGCCCCGGGACCGACCTCGAGTCGAATCCCAGGAAGATCGGCCCGGTGGGCGAAGAGCAGTACAGGCCGCCGGCCATGGTTGCGGCTGCAGACGGCCGAATATACATAGGAACCATACCTGCCTACGGAAAGCTGGGCGGGGCCCTCTCTGCGTACGATCCCCGCACAGACGCCTTCGAGGTCCACAGGAACATCATACCGAACCAGAGCATCATCTCCCTCTCTACAAGCCCCGACGGCTGGACTATATACGGCGGGTCGAGCGTCCGTGGAGGGGGAGGAGCCGAGCCGGTGGAGAAGAGCGCCCAGTTCTTCGCATGGGATGTAAGGTCAGGCAGCATGCTCTTCGACACCGTCCCCTTCCCCCACACCGGCGAGATCCAGTGCCTCGCAACAGACAGCGCGGGAGTGGTCTACGGCTTCGCAGGCTCAAACATCTTCGTCTACGACCCACGATCCGGATCCATAGTCTACAAGGGCTCCAGCCCGGTGGGCCACGTCAAGAGGCTAGTTCTCGGGGCCGACGGCTACTTCTACGGGATAAGCCCCTCCGCCCTCTTCAGGATGAGGCCGATGAGCTCGAACCCGAGCGAGATAGGCTTCCAGACCCTGGCAAGGGGCGGAGCCGACATAGCTCTCGGCACCGACGGCACGATCTACTTTGCAAGGGGAACCGACCTGTACCGACTCGACAACGTCCCAAGCCTCTCGAATCCAGCGGGCGATGAGTGGATATACAGGGATGGCCTCTGCGACGGCTGGCAAATCCAAGGGACGAGGGCACAGATCGACAACTCGTGCACAGAGAGGGTCCCGGAGGGCGCGTGCCAGAAGATCTCGTTTGAAAGGCTGTGCTTGCTCCAGTACCTATCCCCAGACCCATGGAGCCTGAATCCGTGGATGTACACATCCCTCAAGATGAGGATCGACCTAGCCGGCTCCCAGATAGACGATCTGGTCATATCCAAGACCGGCACAGGCAGCGGCAGAACCGTCTCGCTGCTCAAAGACCTAAACCTGACGCTGCGTCCCGATGGATGGAACGACCTGGAGATACCGGTTGGATCCCTAGGGTGGGGATTCGGATCCCAGCTGGAGTCCCTCAAGATCACAGTTCTGGGAAGCGGAACGATATACATAGACGACATTTGTCTAGCCATCCAGGAGAGCCAAGCCCTGTCTGCATCGGCATTCCTGGCCGCCTCAATCTTCTGCTTCGCGCTGAGTTCGAGGAGCAGTCAGAGGACCTCTGACGCATCCGGACTCGGGCACCACCGGTGGAATAGATTTTAATGTGGCTCCTCGGTGCCGCTGTGCAAATGAACCAGGGTTGGATCATCCTCGCCCTAGGCATCTCGGCCGGTCTGGCCGGCGGCGCGCTTGCATCCTCATTCTTGGCCCTCAGGAGGCTGTCGCGGATAACGCGAGACACCTTCCTGCTGCGCGAGGCCCTTGGCTACTACAGGATCCTCGGCGAGAGACAGTCCATACTCCAGAACCTGGAGACAGCTGACAGGATTCTACACCAGCTCAAGGAGCAGTCAAAGGAGGTTTCATCCCACCTATCCAGCGCCTTCGCCGGCGTGGCGGGAGTGTTGAAGCAGACCCACGAGCTGGAGGGCAACCCTAGGCCTAGAATCGAGATGGCCGACCTGGTAAAGATCAACAACACTCTCCTATCAGTAGGGGAGAATTCGCTTAACGCCACGCGGATAGCCGACTCCCTGATAGTCCAGCTGAAGGAGGCGGAGAAGAAGCTGCACCGCATAAGGTCAGCCGTCGACCCCAACCGGGGCGAGCAGCGGTCCGAGGGGAATGACATATAAGGCCGGGAGGTCCCGGCGCGGCGGTGCGCCGATGGAGCCGCTTCGCATATTCCCAAGGTTCAAGAGGCCCGAAAGGCTGGACGTCTTCCATGCCGACGGCCTGGAATGGGACAGGTACCTCTGCCTGACAGCCCTCCAGGGACTGGTGAACAGGACAAAGCCCAGAATCTACCAGGTCGTAGGAAGCTGGGACCAGCACTGGCTAGACTACTACAAGAAAAGGTTTGGAGTCGAGTACGAGACAGTTCAAGACCCGATGTCGCTTGTCAAGCAATACCAAGACGAAGTGTCCGGCGTTGTCGTCTACGACGAGACGGTCCGCGACACGGCGAACCTAGCAATAACCATCAGCGGCCTGGAATCGCTCCTCCCCGTCTCGCAGCGTCTTCTCCCCGAGATGGAAAAGCTCGGCCTAGAGAAGAGGGTCGATCTGAGGGGCCGTTTCTCCGAGAGACTGGATGTCTACCGCTGGGCCAAGGACAACCTTCTATCCAGATGCAGCAGACACATCCTCGGATCCCTCTGCACGGGCAGAAGGAAGAACTGGATGCAGGGAAGGAAGCCCATAGTGGATTATCTGGTCGCGAACAGGTCCTTCGTCTACCATCTCTCCTCGGCCCGCCGTGACAGGGAGGAGAACGCGCTTCTCGACGAGATACTCGAAGAGGCAGGCGGGCCAGGCGTCATCATGGGCTGGCACTGCGCCAGGGACCAGGAGAAGGAATACGTCTCGAGGGCCGCAAGGAAGGGATTCTTCGTGCTCTGCAGCGCGAGCTCACCCAACCTCACCGTCCACGGCGGGATACCGAGGCGCAGGGAGATCTACAGCCAGAGAGAGCCTAGACCGGTTGAAAGGGTGGAGGAGAAGGTCTACCTCTCCCTCTACATGACCGATGGAGACGCCATATGGGCCATGAACAACCTCCAAAGCCTAAACTGGAGCAGCAAGAACCGGGGAAAGCTTCCCTTCAACTGGGGACTCCTACCCCTGCTGTACGAGGTTGCCCCCGGCATGCTGGAGTACTACTACGAGACCAAGACCGATAACGACTACTTCGTATGCCCCTCCTCCGGCGCGGCCTACACATACAGCTTCCTCCACGGCGACTGGTACCTCGAGTTCTCCAGGAGATACATGCATCTCACCGGCCAGACAACCGCCAACATGGTTAACTGGGACACAAACTACTGGTGGAGAGAGGTAGAGAACCCAGAGGCCATATACAGGGAGAAGAGGATGCTGGGCGCGCTGGGACTTGTATGCGGCCTTGGCGGATCTGTATTCGCAAAAAGCTACCCGATGGGAACTCCAAAAATCCACGCCGCCCTGGTTCTGCACGTGGAGGAGGACTGCGCCGAGAAGATCAGGACCGTTGTGGAGAGGATCAAGACCCGTCCCCTCTTCATATTCGCCTTCGTCCAGATCGGCTCCGGTGTCTACGACCACCTGGTAGAGCAGCTCTCCTCTCTGCCCGACGAGGTCGAGATAGTCCACATGGACACCTTCATGATGACGCTGAGAGAGGCGGCCCGAAGGGGCCTCGTCTCGGAAGACCTCTATCCCGATAAGCGGGCGTTGGAAGACGTGATGCTTAGAGAACCCGGAAAAAGGGAGAAGGAGGCGGCGAAGCGGCTCCTCTCAAAGCTCTCCCAGATATGCTCCCTTCCCACAGACGAGATGGTCAGAGAACTCAACCTCGGAAACTGGCATCTCCTCGCAGCCCAGGAGCCGTCGACCGTCGAGAAGGCCATGGAGAAATGGAGGGAGGACAACGAGGGCTACATGCCCTACGACACCAAAAGCCCGGCGGACGCACTTGCATACAACCTGTTCTACACCTCCTGGGCCTTTATAAGGGCCTGCCTCAACGAGAAGGGAGTGTACGCAAACCACATGGACAGCTGCCTAGACGAGTACGTCAACCTGTTCCCGGAGAGAGACTCGTCGGCCCTGAGAGAGCTGTGGGAGATCTGGCACAACTGGTACCAGACACGACCGAACCTTGAGAAGGTGGTGGATCTCGTCCGGCGGGTAGACAGACACGCTCAGCAGGAAGGGTCTTAGGCGGAGGCTGGAGACTATCAGGCTTCACTGACTAGGACTTAGGAAGATCACGTCGCGGAAAAGCGGGATGAGCGCAGAAACCTTACTCAGAGCTCTGCCAGGGAGTTCGAGTTGCCGATAGGGACAAAAGTCCAGCCGTCCCGGCTCACGGTACCCGACAAGACCTGCAGCTAGCTTACCATATCCCAAGCTCAGTCTCTAGCTCGTAGAATGCCTTCTTCCGTCTGAGAAGCTCTTCGATCTTCTCTATCTCGATGACCTTCATCTTGTTCTTTATCTCGTGGAACGTTCCTGAGAGAAGCTTGTGTGCCTTTTCCAGATCCCCTTCAGTGGCAATGAGGAAGATGTTACTGTTCCAAAGATCGTGGGCGTGCTTCAACTTCCCGAGGGCATGGAATACATCCCCGCCAACCTGAACCTCGAAAACGTACGTGGGCACTCCCCGCTCCACCCTCCTCCACACGACATCTAGGCGCGCCCCATCCATCAAGTACTCCGCTTCTGCTATCATCTTCTGTAGCTGCCCGATCTCAACGAGCTTCCGCTTGATGTCGTCATGAAGAGAACCCCGCGGCGGGAGCTCAGGGAACCTCCTTACAATTTCTCGGGCTATCTCTGCTCTAACAACTTGGAATCCAGACCGCGGAGATATTTCGGTGAGAGGCACCCTCCCGGTCTCCCAGTTTTCCTGCTCCAGGCAATACTTCACGTCGAATTCGAACCTATTCGGCCAGACCACCCTGCCCTCTTTGACCTCCTGCGGCCAAAGCGGTTTGTCCTGTTTGAACTTCGTCCTCACCACGCCGTGTCCTATGACCCCAGAAACCGGTCTTGTCGCGTAGAAGAGCAGACGGTCGCCCTTGCAGATACTCTTCCACAGTGCCTCTTGACGAGGGGTCGCCTTCAGGCCCCATATGCTGCCGTGTTCAAATGCTGTTCTCCAGTTTCGCGGAGTCCCGACAACCAGCCACCATCTGACCATGGAGCCCACCTCAGCGCGTTCCTGCAAGAGCTCGTAAAAATGTGAGGGAAGTATTCTTCCTAGAGCGGTATTACCGATGAGAGATATCGTTCGGCCCGAGCTTGCCCCTCGCCACAGCTCAAGACGGAGTCTGCCGGCAGCCTTCCCTACGTCCAGACGGAAAAAGAGGCAAGGATCGCCGATAGTCCGAATTCGGAGACGTCTGAGCCTCGTCGAGACTACAGTCGCTTGATCAGGGGGGTCCATCTTACTCCTGTAGGAGATCAAGCTCATTGATTGCTTTTTGAACCGCCACTTTGAGTGCGGGAATATCGCGGCACACAGTACTCCAAACTTCCTCTAGATCCACATCAAAGTAGGCGTGAATAAGCCTGTCCCTCGTCCCAGCCACCAAGGTCCAAGGAACCTCGGAATAGCGTCTTCTGGTCTCCTCGGAAAGTTTCTTGGACGCCTCCCCTATGATCTCGAGGTTCCTCACGACAGCGTCCTGAGTCTTCTGATCCTCGAGAAATGCATCAAAGTCTACGTCTGATAGGTACCCTTCGATTTTGTGGATAGAATCCAGAATGTGCTTTAGGTACGCAACGTCTCTCTTCATCCCAGTGAAACAGCCTCTCGTTCAATCTCCCTGCGCATGTATGGACTCAAAGCCCGACGGGACACGAGCTCGACCTTGACGCCGAGAAGTGCAGATAGGTTCATCTCCATCTCCACATGGTCGAAAAGGCTCGTTCCCGGAGGAAAATCTCTTATCTGGATAACCCTCGTTTTAAGCGAA
>CAYWSC010000077.1:2150-8094 GCA_964460695.1 Hadarchaeota archaeon (SeqCode) | reverse complement strand
TTAGTCCAGTGGTCGAGGCATACTATCATCCAGAAAACGTAGCCTTGTGGTCATTCTGCTTGGGGGATAGCTGCTCAGACCAATAGGTCAAGGTAAGGAGTTCTTAGGGGGGTGCGAGACAGGTCGTATGTTCTGAAAGGGGGATCGCTCCCCTGATCGAGCTGAGGATCGCGGAACGTCTGGAACGACGGTCGGGCGATCGGTCATCTTCACGCGCGGGACACCCCCATCAATCATCGATCCTGGATGAAAATTAGAATTCCTCTTTCTCTTGAGGCATGCAATGCTCGAGCATCCAAGATCCCTATCCTACTGGCAGCTTTGGGAGCGGCTTCTACCGGGACATATCGCGGTCCACGTCAAGCCATGGAGGCAAACTAGATGGTCGAGCGATATATGAGGTCCACCAGGTTCATCGTCTTGGCAGCGTCGTCGAAGTTCGTCAGCGGCTGCCTCTGCTCAGACACGCATTGTATGAAGTGTAGATTTTCGTCATAGAAGCCGTACATCTTGTGGTACTCCTGAGAGCCAGCGGCGTCTTCCGCCTTGATCGACATTGGCTCGTCCGAAGAATCATAGATGAGGGCTCTCTCGTTAGGGTTGATGAAGGCGGAGAAACCTGGCGTATGGATCTCGAAGGTGTGAATCCTCGAGCCTCCAGCCCAGTTGGCCATCAACACACCCGAGCAGCCGGACTCGAACTGGATCAACGCCATGAAGACGTTCTCGTAGCCGGAGCAGACACGTCGGATGATGCTAGCCAGCTTGACCGGCTCGCCGCAAATCCACCGCAACGCGTCCAGGGAGTGGATGGCGTCGCAGGTCAGTATATCGATCGCCCCACCATAGTACGGCGGCTGCCCCAGGTAGTTCTTGTAGAAGGTAGCTACGGCATGAACCACATCGCCACGCCGCTCTGCCATCGTCCTGACCTTCTGCATCAAAGGTATGAACCTTCTGTTGAAACCGACCATGGTGAGGCATGCCTTCTCCCCCGCCAGGCGTGCCATGCTCTCGGTTTGGTACGAGGTAATGCCGGGGGGCTTCTCTATGAAGACGTGAAGCCCTCTTGAGAGGCAGTCCGTGACGATGTCGAAGAGGTGGTGAGGCGGCATTATGACATAGACGGCTTCAGGCTTAACCTCCTCGATCATCTGCCTGTAATCGGTGTACGTCCCCGGTATGTCGAATCTCTCCGCTGTGGATCTTACCCTGTCCTCTTTGAGGTCGCAGGCAGCGACCATCTCTGCTCTTTCAATCTCCGAGAGGGATGGGTAGTGGACAAGATTCGCCATCGATCCAGCGCCGACAAGCGCCACTTTGACCCTGTCCATATCAATCACATAGGTGATTCCTGATGCGGATGGCCCTCTGCTTTTCCCTGCTCTCCACCATGGCGTTTAGCACCGCGATTATCTCCAATGTGTCCTCAACGGGGACGGGGCTTACCCCAGTCTCGACGAACTTTATGATCTGCTTGAGGGTTTCCGGATAGTAGAGACTGCTCTGAACGACTACCTGTTCCCAGCCGTTCTCTCCATGGGCCGTGAGGCGGAAATCTGTCTTCGCGTCGCGTAAGATCTGAAGGCAGACAGTCTTTCCGTCCCGGTATCTCACCACGCCCATATCATGCCCCTCGTTGCCTAGATTCATGACCCAGTCTACACCGGACCCGAAGACGGTGCTCATCATCTCAGCGGCGTGAACGCCGTAGAAGATCGTCTCTCCCATGCCGGTAACGGTGCCAGCTCTCAGTGGAGATATCTCCTCGAACCTCCTCCTCTTTGAAGTGATCTCCGGCGCAAATCTAAGGGCCGAGCAGGACATGAGCGGGGTTTGGTACCTCTTGGATGCTGAAACGATCTCGGTTGCGTCCTTGAGAGAGATAGCAAGGGGCTTGTCCACGAAGGTAGGTAGCCCAGCCTCCAGAAACGGGACGGCTTCGCCGAGGTGCTTTGAGCCATCCCTGGTCACGCAGAGGACCCCGTCGACCAAACCAATCAGGTCGCCAGGCTCCTGAACTTGGCGAAGCCCAAGTCGAAGAAGCTCGTCGACATTTTCGTCGTCGTAGGCAAAGAAGGCAACTACCCTAGCTCCCTCCACCCTTTCGGCATCGGATTTTGCCTCCGTGTTGGCGAGCCGGGAGAAAACGACTGCGTGAGAATTGTTTGTTCCACACAAGCCGAGCTTAATCATGCTCATCAATTCGGCCAGAATCCAAGGTGTAAAAATATGTTTGGAGGAGAGTATCGGCGAGAAATCCTTTTTATTCGCGCCGAACGGCCCTACCCGACTAAAGAGAGGGGCGAGCTGGGGAAAACATGAGGCAGCAAAAAGACGTCCTTGAGCTTGAAGAGGTCTTGAGGCTAGGATATGTCCCTCGGTGGCTGGTCTGTGGACCCTTCCCCGCTGGAGATCCCAGCCACCTATATAGACTCTACCAGATGGGAAGGCTGGACATGCCCGAATCGGATCCCCTCGGCGGCGAACTATTCTTCGAGCCACGTGAAGGGATGGTTCACTCCTCGGATCTGGTTCCGGATAGAGGCGTGGAATGGAGGACAGTCCAGGCTGACTCCGAGTGGCTTGACCTCTCAAGATCGGTCGACCACGGGGATCACGGAATCATATATGCAGCAGTCTATCTCCGTTGCAGCTACGAGAGGCTTGTCCTCTGCGACTTCGTTCCATTTGCACTTGGAAGACTGATCCACAACCACAGGATCGTCTCCCCTGAGAACGGCCCTCTGGTCCTCAGAATACGGAAGGGGACGAATCTTCTACTCTTCAAGGTACTCGGGTCGAAGCTGAGGGGCGGGCCGTGGGGCATGACCTGCACCTTCCGCACACTGAAGACAATTGGGTCTTCAGGGGTGGCCATCACCTCTCCGCGGCCAACCGGCTTCTTCCGTGGATCTGGCGAACACCCCGAGATCGAGGTTGAGTTTGAAGTTGCCAATGTTGGCAGAAGCGATGTGACGCAAGTTGAGTTCTCCTGTTCCTTGAGGGGATCGGACAACCGAAGCGAGGGTTCGGTGGAACATCTGGTCCCCGGCCAGGCGGTGAGGATTCGCCACGGCGTCCCCGTGCCGAGACTAGGCCTGGATCGAGGAACAGTTCTGCTTGAGGTCAGGTTGGGAGAATTCACCGAGACGCTCCAAGAGGATGTCGCCGAGGTTCACCCGCCGGCCGATGGCACGATCGTGGTTGGAGCTGGGTTTCACTGCGACCCGGTCTGGACCAACACTCAGTCGATGTACAACGACATCTCTCTCAACAACGTGACGCAGTACCTCAACGTCTGCCGCGCTGACCCGGACTACAAGGTCATTCTCCACGAACTGGACTACCTGAAACCCTACTACGATTTCTACCTGTCCGACAGGGAGTATATGACGCTACTTTCGAGCCAGCGGCGGATCATCCTAGGCGGCTCGTATAACGAGCCAAACGAGAAGAACGTGTCCGGGGAGCAGCTGATAAGAAACGTGATCTATGGCAAGCTTTTTGCAAGGTCTCAGTTTGGACAGGATCCCAAGGTCTACCATGCCTGGGACGTCTTCGGCCACATAGCTCAGCTGTCTCAGATACTTTCCAAGTCCGGCTTTGTCGGAGCGATATGGTCAAAGCCAGTGAAGGGATTTCCACCCGTCTTCAGGCACATGTCGCTCGACGGATCCACCCTCATACACAGGAGGGTTGCCTACGGATTCACAACTAGGTCTATGGACGAGATGAGGCAGAGGGCCTATACCGCTTTCAAAGAAATGAGGTCTCTGGGCCACTCGGTCGACCTGAGGATGGATTGCAGCGACTTCAAGTCCCCAACGCCATGGATCCTCGGAAAGGCTGGAGAGCTCAAGAGGCTTCTTCCCAAGATCGAAATCGGCGATCCACTCAGCTTCTTCGAGAAGATCAAAGACGAAGAGGACGAAGGGCTGGTCTTGCCGACAACCTCGCGGGATCCGAGCCAGTACCACATAGGGACATCCCTCTCAAGGGTGGAGCTAAAGATTGCGAACCGGCTCGGAGAGTCATGGCTGTACAGCGCGGAGGTGCTCTGCACCATAGCGTCTCTGTTCGGCCTGAAGTATCCCGATCTTTCTCTTGACAAGGCGTGGCGACAACTCCTTTTCAACTCTCACCACGACGGCATATCGGGCACTTCGTGCGACAAGTCATATCTAGATATGCTCCAGGGGTATCGAGAGGCACTATCACTGGCAAGTTCTGCTGCTCGACGAGCCCTAGAATTCCTTGCCGCCAAGGTGCGGAGAGAGGACGGCCAACTTACCATCATGGTGTTCAACACTCTCAACTGGACGAGGACAGATGTCGCAAGGGTGAAGATCAACTTCGGGAACCCGGTGCGCGGCTTCGTGGTTAGGGATCAACGAGGGATAGAAGTTCCCTACAGGGTGATAGAGAAAGAAGGCGTGGAGGACGGCATGACGAGCGCCGAGATAGAGTTCGTCGCGCGCGACGTCCCCTCAGTTGGCTACTCTACCTACTTTGTCGAGCCTACTGCTTCTGAGAGACAAGGTGATGAAGGGACGGGTGCTGATCAACGCTCAATAGAGAACGAGTTCTACAAGGTGACGATAGACGAGTCCAGAGGCGGAGGCATCTGCAGCATCGTAGAGAAGGAGACGGGGAGAGAATTCGTCGATAAGTCCAAGGGCTACCTCGCAAACGAGATAGTACTGATCAGGGAGAGGGCTGACCGTCCAGAGCCATCTTGGGAGCTGTACACCACGGGAGAGAGGATCTTCTCCGGCGAGTTTCCCGCAGAGTGCAGGGTCTTTCGCGAGGGCCCCGCATCCAGAATCGTTGTGACCAGCAGGATAGGCGAGATATGCGAGCTCATACGCGAGATAACTCTCTACGACGGAGTCAAGAGGATAGACTTTCGAACGGAAGTTCGGGGGTACTCAGGAAGGGACGATCTGTTCGCTGCTCTCTTCCCGACCAACATAGAAGGAGCCATGCCTACCTACGAGGAGAGGTTCGGAGCTATCGTCAGGGCGAAGGGGAGGAGACGCTTTGACTACAGAACTTGGCGAGCTGACGCCTACTCGGACTGTATGATACACTCGTGCCAGAACTTCTTCGACCTCGGCTCGACTCCAAGAGTCTCGGTGCGCGATGGCGAGGGAAGACTACTTTCCTCTGTTCCCCTGGGGTCCGTGGGCCTGGTAGTTCCGCATTCCGATGATGCGCTGCTTGCCGCAAGAAAGCTGCAGAAGGTACTGGCAAACAAGGGCGTGTTGGCGACGCCGTTCTTCGACGATGACGACTCGGAGAGGAGGGCGGCCCTTACCTTCGAAGACTCGACCGAGCCCAGGGACAAGAATCTCGATGCCTCCTGCACCTTTAGGATGTCCGTAGGGATCCACGGAGAGAACTCCTACAGCGAATCCATCCTCAAGTCGGTGGAGGAGGAAACCGTCAGTCGGTTCCGCGAAACGGTGCAAAAGGACGGATTCGCCGTCCTTCTAGCGATGGACCGAAATCTGCCCGAGGACAGACAGCCGATTCCAGTCCTCGTTGTGGAAGCCAAGGATGTTGAATCACTACAGAGCGCGTTCGACTTTCTGGCGAATGAGCTGGAAGATTGGGAGATACGCCTGCCGTCCTCGATGAGCGTGGTTGAGGGAAGGTCTGTCGAGAACTGCGGACTAACCGTGATCAACAGGGGAAACCTGGCCTGTACAGTTGAACCCGACGGAACTATGACGCTCCTACTCAAGCACACATCCGGCTGGTCCAGAGTACACCTAGATGAGGAGTTCGTTCCAGAGTGGAAGGACCACGTATTCTTCTACTCCCTCTACCCACACGAGGGCAGCTGGCGGGAAGCCAAGTCGTACAAACGAGGCTGGGAGTACAACGTGCCCCTCATGTGCGTTGAGATTCCCCCATCGAAGAAATCCAGAGAGGAGCT
>CAYWSC010000077.1:0-2050 GCA_964460695.1 Hadarchaeota archaeon (SeqCode) | reverse complement strand
TTCGTGGCCTCCATAGGAGCGTTCTCGGTCGAGACTTTCAAGTTCAAGCTGGCTCTGCCTCCGAGGCGAGCCGAGGATGCGCCAGTTGAGAGGGAAGCTGTTCAACCCGTATACACCCGGTACTGGAAGGAAAACCTTGGTGCCGCGCCCATTGGCTACCAGCTGGCAAATATCTTCATCGAAGGCTCACCAGTAACGGAGGCTGGCGGGAGAGGAACGACGGTAAATCGAATGAAGGTCTGCGTGGTCAATGACTACGTCGACCGCTCGATATCAGGGCTGGCAGTGATCGAGGCTCCACACGGGTGGATAGTCGAGCCACGGGTGATACGTTACGACGTTCCTCCGCAGAGCTACAGGAAGTACGACTTCTCTCTGTCTTTCTCCGGAACCCGGCGCATAGGCCTGCTAAGGGTGAGAACCGAGCATGAGGGGCAGATACTGGAGGACGTTATCGAGATAGGCGAGATGAGCAAGCTGACCTACACGGGTGGCGGGGCGGTCTACCAAGACGTGTTGAAGACGCAGTACGAGAGAGCCATTCGCTGGCAGGTCATGGTACAGGGAGCGGACATCTTCGTCAGGGTTGAGAATCCCTACAACGAGCATGTCGACGGAGGAGTCGCTATCATAACTCCCCTCGAAGCATGGAGTCCTAGCGAGGTTGGCCAGTATTCACTCGTCGAGGTGACACCTGTGGTTCGCGCCTTCCACATAGAACCCAAGGCATTCCGGGTCTTGAAGTTCAGGGTTAACCAGAGAGGCGGTTCGAGAAGGATCTGGGCCTATGCAAAGCTGTTCTATATGGGGAGGACGGACTACAAAAGGGTCCTCTGACGTGAACCGCCTTGGGCAACTGGACAGAGCCGCGGCAGCTCGCGGCCTGATAGGATTATAAGGAGAGAGACCGTAAGTATTCACGGGAAGTCCTGATGCGTCTCTTCGCGGTCCTCATCCTCATCTTCATCGCGTTCAGCGTGCAAGCCGTCCTCGGCCAGGCGCCCCCTCTGCCTCCGCCAGACTTTCTCCACGAGGAGAAAGCGTGGATAAAGGAGGACGGAGCACCTAGGGAAACATGGGGGCAGTACAACGATACTGTGGAACGAATCCTAAATCTCACCTACAGACATTCTGCCGTCAACATCGCCTACGTCATCCGCAGCTCGGACCCGGGTGACGTCATCCGCGCGACCTTCATAGTCTACAGAAACGCGAGTTCGACAAACGGGTTCAACTCCACAGGTCATCTATACCCCGGGTCGGTACCCGCTTGGACCCAGCTCTTGCTGGTGTCGACCAATCAGACCGAGGGGGAGTACACCTACCACCTTTTCATCGCGACGTTTGATCCCGAGGGCGTCCCAGGGGTCTACCAGGTGCGGATAAACCTCAGCGGAACCCTCTCCGGGGGATCTTCCTGGCAGTCGCCCAACGGGAATCCTAGGGTCCCCTGGATGTTCTTCCGCGTTCCAGAGGGCACTTCCTGGCCTGTTTCAGTCAGCGATCAGCTGGGTCGGTATAGCCCGTTTTTCCTCGATACTCCTATCCCCTCGACTGAGTTCAACGCGAGTATGGTGGTCAGGCCGCCTGGAAACGACACCGGTGTATCCACGGCCAGCGTCTGGTGGAACTCGACGAATGGGTCGACGATTGTCTTTGCCCAAGTTCCCGTCTACTACGCTGGTCAGGGAAGATGGGCGGCCCAACACCTCGTGGCCGCAAATGCATCACTTTTCCCAGCCAACTACACGAGTCCCTACAGGGTTACGATTCAGATCGGCCCGTATAGGCGGCATGCATCCTTCTACGTTTACCCCCTCTCTGATGCGATCGCCCCTGATACTTGGCTGGTTAAAACCCCGCCCGCGATCTCGGAGAACCGTACTGCGGTCTTCAGATGGACGGGCTCGGATCTCGACGGGCAGGTTGTCCTGTACCACTATCGCCTGGACTCCGCAGAATGGATTACGACGACGGAAACCCGGACGGTCTTCTTCGGGCTCTCGAATGGCACTCATCGCTTCGAGGTTCGCTCGCGGGACGACGACGG
>CAYWSC010000076.1:0-8112 GCA_964460695.1 Hadarchaeota archaeon (SeqCode) | reverse complement strand
GCTCCGACGGTGTTTCCGAGCCTCGCGCAGTCGATCAGCCTGTCTCCCTTCACATAGCTGGTTGTGAACCCCGCGTCGAAGCAGTCCCCGGCCCCCGTTGGATCCACACGGCTCATCACCCTCTCTATTGGGAACGGGGGAACATAGATCTCCTCATCCTCTGTGAACACCTTGCAACCCTCCGACCCCATCTTGAGGACGACTACTTTTGAGTTCTTCAGAAGGTTCCGGCATGCCTCGTCCGCGTCGCCGACCCCTGTCAGCATGCTGGCCTCCTCCCCGCTGGGGAGGACGATGTCGCAGACCTTGAGCACGGGTGCGCATATCTCCCTGACCTTCTCCAGCCCTAGCAGCTCTGGGCGTAGATTTGGATCGAGACTGATCAGCCCGCCCTGAGATTTGACGATCTCCATGGCCTTGTAGCAGGCGTCGCGGCTCGAGTCACTGACGGATAGGGCCGAGCCCATGAGGTGCAGGAGCTTCGTCCCCTTCAGATACTCCTCGGAGACATCCTCAGCGGACAGGGTGCCTGCGGCCGAGTGCCTCAGGTGGAAGATAAACTTCCTCGAGCCGTCGGAACGGTACGCCACGAAGGCACAGCCCGTCGTGTGCCCCTCCCGCCTTTTGACCTGCGAGACCTCGACTCCGTCTTCCTTGAGTCTTCTCTCCACCACATCGCCAAACTCGTCGGGGCCGAGGATCCCTATGAAACCGGTGGATGCCCCTAGCCGCGCCGCGGCGTCGATGTATATCGCTGGCGCCCCGCTTGGATAGGGACCCATAAACTCTGCTGGCCTGTCCAGTGGAACGTCCACCTCCTTGCGCATTATCTCGACCAGCATCTCTCCCATGGAAACTATCTCGGGCATATCACTCACCTAGAACTTGGACGCAGTACTCCCTGTAGCACGGGCCGTCCATCTCCACGAAATATATTGTTTGCCTCCCGCCTTTCACGATCTTGCCATTCTCCACGGGAAACATGGTGTTAATTCCCGTCAGCATCCCTCTCAGGTGACAGTGGGCGTTTACGCCGAGCCGCCCGTCGAAATCTAGGTACCTTGCGTGATGGTAGTTCAGGCCTTCTGGGACAAGTCGCTTCAGAGTATCAATAGTGTCCTCCTCTAGGCACGGTATGCCCTCGTTGACCGTTATGCCGGTGGTGGTGTGCATCGTTATCACGTTGACAACTCCGTTGCGTATCCCTGACCTCTCGACGACCTTTATCACCTCATCGGTGATGTTTATCATCTCCATCTCCTTTTTCGTTTGGACGCCAAGCTTCTCGAGGTGTACTTTCATCTTCATCCCTCCTACAGGCCAATGAACCTCTCAGCATTCTTTTCGAATATCAGCTCCGTTGCCCCCTCAGTCAGTCCAAGAGACTTGACAGCCTCAACCATCTTTACTGTCTCAATTCGCGGGTAGTTGGACCCGAACATCACCTGGTTTCTCAAGCTGCGCTCGATCCACGTCGTCGGTATCTGCTTGCCGAATGTGAACTGAATGAACTCGGTCGGCGTGTCGAAGTACAGACATGACGTGTCCGCGAAGAGGTTCGGATACTTCAGGAGCAGCGCGGCGGTGTCTATGACCCACGGCCAGCCGAAGTGGGCTATGCAGATCTTCAGCTTGGGGAACCTCCTGGCGACATCCTCAATAAACATCGGGTGCGAGTTGTAAAGCGGGGTATCTGTTTCCCAGCTAAGCCCGGAGTGCATCATGATCGGCACACCCATCTCCTGGGCTCTCTCGTACAGGGGGAAAAGCTTCTCTTCATCCGCTCTGAAGTCCTGAATCTCAGGCGCCAGCTTGAGGCCCTTCAATTCCAAGTCCCGTATGGCCGACTCCAAGCGATCCGGCGCATCCGGGGAGTGGGGATCCACACTCGCGAAACCTATGAACCTGCCCCCAGCCCTGTCCACAAGGTCGGCTATCTGACCGTTCGTGTAGATCGAGCACTTCTTCGAAGTGCTGCAGTCTATTGGCAGCAAGACCGATTTGTCCACTCCCGCCACGTCCATGTGCAGCAGGAATGTCTCGAGAGGCTGAGGCCTATTCCTAAGCCGAAAGACCTCTCGCACTACCCTCTCCATTTCGGGGTCCTTTTCCATAACCTCTCTGACCAAGACCGGATGTGTGTGTATGTCTATCACTCATCTCCCTCCTACCTTCGGTACTATCTCGGCTCCCCTTTTGAATGCAATCACCTCGGCTGAGGGCCCGGCATCGCGCAGGGCCCGGTCAACCGCCTCCTGCGCACTGGGCGCATACTCGAAACCGAGGGTCTCGGTTTCTTTCTTGTCAATACCAATAGTGTAGGATATGACCCTGAATCTCTCAAGGATTCCGCCAACGTGAATCATGGCCGCTACCGCGACCGGGTCCTCCAGCTTTCCCTCCTCCATCATCGCCTTCGCTGCAGCGGGCTTCATGTACCCATACCTCTCAAGCTCGGGGTGTTCACTCGATATCCCCTCTAGGCATGGCGACAGCAACACGATGGTTCCTCCCGGTTTTGTCGCCAGCTCCGCCGCCTCGATCGCCTTGACCGCCTGCCACATATCCGAGTCCGCTGGATGTGAATCTATGACGACGACATCCGCCTTGTAGGGGATCTGTATGCCGTAGATCTGCTCTGACAGCTCGACGCCCTTCCTATGGGCCTCCACCATGTCCCCAGCAAAGGCACCGATCATCCTGCCGGCGGCATCCAGAACCGTGTTGAAGATCATGGAAAGCCCGGCCTTTCTGCCTATCTCCTCCATCTCCCTCCTAACGGGGTTTTCTGCCTTTCCGAGGATCTCCTCGCCGGGATACTCCCCTGCGATCAGGTGTGTTCCAGCTGTCGTCGCTGCTCCACTCAAACCCGGCTGGACTATCTTCGCGCCGCCAGTATACCCAGCGACCCGGTGTGCCACAATATTGCCCACGCCTATGCTCCAGTCGGCTTCAACGAGCTTTCTGTTAACCTCGATGGGTATCCCGGATCTCGTGGATCCGAGATCTACAAGCATGGACTGCTCTCTCCAGTGGTGGTTAAAGACGCGGAAGCTCTCCATCACGTCCCTTCCCGCCTTCTCAACCATCTCGTCCATGGTCATGTATCTGTGGGTCCCGAGGGCAAAAACGAACTCCACGTCCCTCCTGTCAATTCCCGCTCGGAACAGCTCGTCTAGAATTCCGGGCACTATGGCGCGGGCAGGGGTCTGTCTGGTGTGGTCGTCGAGAATGACCAGAACCTTGTCTCCGCCTCTGATCTGGTTCGGTATTGGCTCGGAGCCGATGGGATTTGGGAGGGATCTTCGCACCTCCCAGCCAGCACTTCCAACCGGCTTCCTCTCACTGGGTGTGTACACCCCTAAGAGGTTGGAATCGGGAATGTCGACTCTCACCCTGCCCTTTCCGAGGTGGAAGTAGACCGTTGCCATGAACTCGCCCGTCTCACACTACCAGTATATCGGGCCGCGTCACTTCAACTCCGTCTGCCTCTAGAACCACCTTCGGCCAGCTCGGCGTCTCAGTGACGACGATGGGTCCCTTCTCAGTCGCGATCATTGTGTCCTCGCTCTTCGTTCCAGTTATGGACGGGTTCCATGCGAACGCCTGGTTAGGCCTGACCCTCTCCTTGCAGCTGGGTGTTGCGAGGAAGTCTCTCGTCTGGTAGCCTGTGGGTCCACCCTGGTGGTGAAGCTTCCACTCTTCGCCAAATCCTCTCCTTCCATATTCAGCTATGGCCTCGGACAAGAGGCTGGCAATCTCCCTGCCGGGGGAGGTCTTGGAAATGAAGAGAGCGTCCACCCCCGTGCATGCCTCGTGCCTCTTGAGTAGGTCGGCGGGCGGCTTGCCGAAGTGCACGAGTCTGGTTGCAGAGGCGATCAGCCCCCATTTCCTTCCGCAGGTCACCAGCATGGCGTACCTCTCTAGCTCTCTATCCGTTGGGATAGGGTGTCTGTAAAGGCGTATCCTCTCATCGACAGCTACAAGGATGACGGCGGGCAGGACTCCCCTTGAAAGGAGGTTTCTCGCCATAATCCCGGCGATCTCGTGCTCGGCCATCCCCTGCTCCACCTGTCTGCACGCCTCCTCTAAGCCGGTAGCGGTTAGCTCGCCGACCTGCCTGTATCTATCGATCTCCTCCGGCGTCAGGCTGTACCTGAGGGGGTCGAGGTCGGAATCCACCAGCTCCGCCCCTGGAAAGGGGAAATCGGTTCCTATGGGGCCAGGTCCTGCGACCTCCCTTATGATGTCGAACCTCCTGTCATCGTGCCATGGAGTCTCCAAAACCTCAAATCCTTGGCCTTCGACCTCCTCCTGGGCGACCCTTCCGGCCTCGATGTTGTTCGTCACCAAGAACTTCGAATCCCTTGTCACCACGACGGTCGCATTGCCCCTGCGATTGGTTATCTCTACGTGGTTGTCCCCGCCGCATGTGAACCACGCAAAGTTCTTCGAAGTGGTCAAGCAGACAGCGGAGAACCCTTTCGACTCCAAGAAGGAGCGGACCCTCCTCTCCTTCTCTTCGATCTCCGATTTCTTCGCCTTCAAGCCCGCTTCCCTCATTCGACCTTTACCCATCTTCGTTCCTTGTGACTCCTGAGGATCGCCTCACATATGACGACCTCGTGGTGCCCGTCCTCAAAGGTGGGGAAGTCGGGCTGATCCGACTTGGGATCCTTGCCCTCGGCGACGAACTCGTAGAAGTTCCTCACGAACATCTTTATCCCATCCGGATATGCCTCTGGATGGCCGCCCGGGTAGTGAACGTACTTCTTGACCTCGGGGTGTACCAGGGATGGGTCCTTGACGAGGATCTGGTTGGGAGCGTCCCTCCTACCTATCCACATCTCGTTCGGCCTCTCCTGGTCCCAGGCGATCGCGCACTTAGAGCCATCGACCTCTAGGTAAAGCCTGTTCTTCCTCCCCGCGGCCATCTGGGAGATTCCGAACAGGCCTCTCGCGCCGTTCTCAAGTTCGAACAGGACGCCGGCGTAGTCCTCCGTCTTGATGGGAACCTCCTCGTAGTCGTCAGGGGTAAGCTCCTTCCCCTTGTACGTCTCTATCGGTCTCTTCGGCTTCTTCCTATAGGGCAGAATGGTGCGTAAGTCCGCGCAAACGCTCGTTATCTTCAGTCCCGTTACGAATTGGGCAGTGTCGCACCAGTGCGATCCCACGTCGCCCACTGCTCGGGATTCTCCTCCTATCTCCGGCTCTAGCCTCCAGTTGTAGTCCGTCTCGAAGAAGAGCCAGTCCTGCAGGTACGATCCCCTCACGGCGTAGATCTCGCCGATCTCCCCCCTCTGAACCATGGCCCTGGCCTGCTGAACGAGAGGGTAGTGTCTGTAGTTGAAGTCTATGCCGTTGACCACGCCGGTCTTCGACGCGAGTTGGACGAGCTTGCGGCTCTCGTCCGAATTCAAGGCCAGCGGCTTCTCGCTTATGATGTGCTTGCCTGCCTCCATGATTTCAGTGTTTATCTTGAAGTGAAGGTAGTTCGGCGTGCAGTTGTGAACAACCTCGATCTCGTCGTCTTCAAGGAGCTTGTGGTAGTCCCCGTACGCCACGGGTATGTGCAGGTCCTCCGCCTTCCTCTTTGCAAGCTCCTCACTTGCCTCTGCAACGGCCTTCATCTCGACGAATCCCAGCCGTCTTACGGCCTCTACATGTGCCGGTCCAATGAAACCGGTTCCTATTATGCCCGCCTTTATCCTTCTCAAGTGATCACCCCTCGTATCGAAGATTGAGTCTGCTCGGGACCGGCGACATTTCATATTAAATGTTGCTGGCTATCTGGTGGAGCTGTCTCTCAAAAGATACTTCAGCGGGACGCTGATCTTTGTGGCGGATGGTTGAGCCTACCACACGGGCAGCGACGATCCTTGGCGTCGTCGGCAATCTGGCTCTCACCGTTTTCAAGTTCGCAGCGGGCCTGCTCTCAGGCAGCATGGCTGTCCTAGCTGACTCTTTTCACTCGCTCTCGGATCTCCTCGCGTCCTCCATAGTCTACATTGGAATGAAACACGCTACCAGGCCGCCGGACGAGCGCCACCCCTTCGGCCACGGCGATGTGGAGGCGCTGACAGGGCTATTCGTGGCTATCATCCTGGCCCTAGTTGCGTATGAACTGGGAAGAGGGTCAATATTGACAATCCTGCACGGGTCTGCCACGAGAATTGGCCCTGCGGCCATATACGCCTCGGCCATATCCGTCGTCGCCAAGGAGGCAATGGCGCGCTACACTTTCTCCGCTGCGAGAAAGTCCATGAGCATGGCCCTCGAGGCTAGTGCCTGGGACCACAGATCAGATGCCTTGTCTTCCGTCGCGGTCCTCGCAGGCGTCTCCCTCGCCATGGGCGGGATCTGGGTCGCCGACCCTATCATCGCATTTGGGATGGCCTGTGCGATAGGCTTCATCGGGTTTAGAATCGCAAGGAAGAACGTGGAGAATCTCATAGGTACGGTTCCACGCCCAGAGACGGTGACCAAGATCGAGAGAATCGTCCGCGGCGTCCCCGAGGTTATCGACGTACACAAGATACGGCTGCACTACTTCGGCCCATACGCCGAGGTCGATATGCACGTGGTTATGGATCCAAAAATGACCATAGAGGAGAGCCATGCCACTACCGACACGATAATCGAAATTGTCAGGTCAACCCTCCCCGACATCGCCTTTGTCAACATCCACGTGGAGCCGAGGTAGATCCTGTTGAAGGAACCAAGGCATTGGGCGGAATGCACAACCCCGCTCCGGAGATTGGGAGGCGGCAGAGATGGACACATCGGTTAAGATAAGGGTGGACCCCGACCGTGAGATAGGTCAGATCGACAGGAAGGTCTACGGACATTTCATAGAACACCTTGGCAGGTGCATCTATGGTGGAATATGGGTCGGGCCGGATTCTCAGATCCCGAACATAGACGGCTTCAGAGCAGATGTCTTGGAGGCGGTCAAGTCCCTCCGCCCTCCAATCATCAGATGGCCTGGCGGAAACTTTGCCTCGGGCTATCACTGGATGGACGGGGTCGGCCCCTCTTGGGAGAGGCCTGTGCGCCTAGATCTTGCCTGGAGGGCTGTCGAGTCGAACCAGTTCGGGACAGAGGAGTTCATCCGCTTTTGCAGGCTGGTGGGCGCGGAGCCTTACATATGCGTGAACTGTGGATCTGGAACCGCCGAAGAGGCCGCTAGGTGGGTCGAGTACTGCAACTCCTCATCTCCAACCTCCCTCGTCCGACTCAGGCAATCAGCGGGCAGCACCGAACCCCACAAGGTACGGTACTGGGGTATAGGAAATGAGGTATACGGCGAATGGCAGATTGGTAGCACCGATGCCGAGAGCTACGCTGAAAACTGCCTCGAGTTTGCAAAGCTCATGAGGAGGGTGGATCCCACCATAAAGCTGGTCGCGGTCGGCTGCGATGATGACGAGTGGAACAGAACCGTCATCTCGAAATGCGGGCGCGTAATCGACTATCTTTCCTACCACAAGTACTACAGTGGAGCCGATCCCTACTACGACATTCTCGCCTCTCCAGTAGACCTCGAGAGGCAGATTGCGAAGCTCAAACAACGTGTAGACTCCGTGAGGCCCAGAAGCAGGGACTTGTCCATCGCGCTAGACGAGTGGAACCTGTGGCATCCGGAGGCTGTGGAGGAGTCCGGCCTTCACCAGAAGGCCACGCTTGCAGACGGCCTCTTCGTCTCCTGTGTCCTGAACGTCCTTCAGAGGTCGTCCCAAGCCGTCGGCCTGGCCAATTTCGCCCAACTGGTGAATGTCCTCCCGTTGATAGTGACAGATGACGAGGGAGACATGTACCTAAACCCAGCCTACCTAGCCTTCAAGCTCTTCGTTGACCACAGCGGGGAACGCGCCCTACGGGTATCGTGTTCCTGCGACACGTACCGCTCTCAGAAGTACAACCTTGAGATACCCTACGTTGACTGCTCCTCTACGTACGGAGATGGAGTGCTTCACGTCTCGCTGGTAAATCGTCACAAAGCCACCGACGTAGATGTTTCGATCGAGCTCCGGACTCAGCCGAGGGGCGAGGCCAACGTATACACGCTGGAGGGCCCCAGAATCCACTCCGCCAACGACTTCGAGAAGAAGA